>CBDUSZ010000001.1:0-49127 GCA_965370015.1 uncultured bacterium
ATGCTCTGGTTCGTGCTGCCTCGTACAGCAAACTCTGCCACCGGCATTCCGGTGATATTTGGTATCACTGGTCTTCTAGGCTTTGGTCTCGGACCTCTGATCGGCCACTATATGGCTATCAACCCAAGCATTGTAATGACCGCTCTTGGTGGAACCGGCGCAATATTCCTCGGCCTCTCCGGCTACGCCCTGACCACACGCAAAGATTTCAGTTTCATGGGTGGGTTTTTGATGGTTGGTCTGGTGGTGGTCATAGGCGCTGCTGTGTTAAATATATTTTTCGCAATGCCCGCATTGTTTCTTGCGGTAAATGCAGCCATTGTAATGATCATGAGCGGCTTGATTTTGTATCAAACCTCTGCTCTGATAAATGGTGGCGAGACCAATTATATTATGGCAACAGCCGGATTATTTCTCTCTATATTGAACCTGTTCACGGCCCTGTTACATTTGCTTGGTGCTTTTAATGATGACTAGGATCGGCGACTAGATTAAAGTCTTTAAGTGAGTTACTTATAAGCCCCGTATTCGGGGCTTATTTATTGATGGGCAAAAATTGATGGACTGGCTAAAAATAGGATCAGCTTTATTCCTTATTGCAATGCTTTTCATGGTATTTCCAAGAGCCATGCATGCGATTAAAAACTCACCCCGAGGCACTACAAAAGACTGGATGGGATATATAGTGCCGATGGTTGTTGTGATTTTATTTGTGATACTGCTAATTGCCCTGGCATGAGACCGGCAATTAAATTTTCTTTAGCGACCAGCTTGAGATTTTTGCTGTAACAGTATCTGAGCAGCTAATTTCAGATCCTGCGGGTAAGTTATCTTAATATTTTGTGCGCTAGATTCAACCAGCCCTGGACGCATGCCCAGCGCTTCGACCGCGGCGGCATCGTCGGTGATCGGTAGATTATTTTCCCGGGCGTGACTCAATGCCTGTAATAATAATTTTGCCCTGAATAATTGCGGGGTAAATGCGCGCCAAAGGCCATCGCGTTCCACCGTCCCTGCTATGTTGGCATTCTCGTCCTGGCGTTTCAGGGTATCTGCTACGGGTACACCTAATATCGCTCCTGCAGGGTTATGTTTTGCAGATTTAACCAGATTTTTCATATCCTGGTGCGATACCAGGGGTCGTACTGCGTCGTGTATCATGACGAGTGGGTCAGCCGCTTCAAACTCGAGCAGCCTTTGCAGGCCATTAAAAACCGAATGATGCCGTTCATCACCCCCTGTAGTAATAACCAGGGGTTTTCGGGATTGGTAGTTTAACGCCTCCCAGGTTTTATCCTCCGCGTGCAAAACCAGTATCACGCCGTCGATATGCTTAAACGAAATCAACCTGTCCAGTGTATGTTCGAGAATAGATTTGCCGCAGAGTTTTAGGTACTGTTTTGGCACCTTACTCTTCATCCGCGCACCTAGCCCCGAAGCTGGCACGATAGCCCATATCGAATCTAATTTATTGCCCATTGGATTCAGATTTAACCGAAGGGATAAGCTGAATAAAAGTCTCGCCCTGTTTTATCATGCCAAGATCGTTACGCGCCTTTTCTTCGTAGGCATCGAGACCGTTTTGTAAGTCCAGAACCTGGGCTTCAAGAATTCTGTTTCTTTCTCGCAGTAAGCGTAGTTTTTCATTTTGCAAATCCAGTTCTCTGGATAACTGCACCACCTCGGACAGGCTACCGTCGCCGAGCCATAATTTGTACTGTAAGCCAACAAGCAAAAGTACCAATATGGCGATCAGAATTTTCATAGACTGGCCAGGGCGGCAAGCGCCCTACATATTACGGAATGCTGACATCCCCGGGTAAATAGCAGAATCACCCAGCTCAGATTCGATACGCAGTAATTGATTGTATTTAGCAACCCTGTCCGACCGCGATAACGAACCAGTCTTGATTTGCCCTGCACTGGTCGCAACCGCCAGGTCAGCAATCGTCACATCTTCAGTTTCCCCGGATCTGTGCGAAATTACGGTGGTATAACTGGCGTCGTGGGCCATCGTTATGGCACTCAGGGTTTCGCTTAAGGTTCCTATCTGATTTAATTTAATTAATATTGAGTTGGCTATATTGCTTTCGATACCGCGTGAAAAAATACTTGTGTTGGTAACAAACAAATCGTCCCCGACGAGCTGTATACGATCACCAAGCTTTTGCGTCAAAATATCCCAGCCTTCCCAGTCGCCTTCATCCATACCGTCCTCTATGCTAATAATCGGGTACTGATCGACCCAGGCGGCCAGATAGTCGCTGAACCCACTCGCGTCAAAAGATTTATTCTCGGAAGCGAGCAGATATTTGCCATTTTCGTAGAATTCCGAGCTGGCGACATCAAGGCCCAGGCAAATATCTTCACCCGCCTTGAAACCGGCCTGATGTATTGCTTCGAGTATGACTTCAATGGCTTCTTCATTGGATGACAAATCTGGTGCAAACCCTCCTTCGTCACCTACCGCGGTGTTCATACCCCTTTTGTTCAAAACTGCCTTCAGTGCGTGGAAAACCTCGACACCGTATCGCAACGCCTCAGAAAAATTTGGCGCACCTACAGGTAGTACCATAAATTCCTGTAAGTCGACACTATTATTAGCATGGGCACCGCCATTGATGATATTCATCATTGGCACCGGTAAAGTTCTTGCTGTTCCGCCACCCAAATGGCGATAAAGTGGCTGCTGAGCCTGGGCTGCAGCCGCCTGTGCATTCGCCAGTGAAACTGCGAGTAATGCATTGGCACCTAATTTACCCTTATTATCGGTACCATCGAGATCAATCATCGCTGCATCGAGGCGAGATTGATCGTCGCAGTCCATGCCATGCACCAGGCTTGCGATCTCATTATTGATGTGGCCTACTGCTTTTGTAACGCCTTTGCCTAGATAACGACTTTTATCATTATCACGCAGCTCTATCGCCTCTCGCTCTCCGGTCGACGCGCCCGATGGAACAGCAGCTCTACCGACAACACCGCTTGAGAGGGTTACTTCAGCTTCGACGGTCGGATTCCCTCTCGAATCTAGAATTTCGCGGCCAATTACCTTGCTTATACTAGTCATTGTTTTTCCAGTATTGAAATAGCTATTTTAATCGTTCAATAGTGCCTGTTCGTGCATCGGTGATGATTTGGTCACAGCATCGAGAGACATCAGCACCTCTAATAACGACCTCATCTCGGACAAGGGCCAGGCGTTGGGACCATCGCTAAGTGCTTTGGATGGATCGGGATGGGTCTCCATGAACAGACCGGCCACACCCACAGCAACGGCGGCCCTGGCTAGCACTGGAACAAATTCTCGCTGCCCGCCAGACACACTCCCCTGGCCACCAGGAAGCTGCACTGAATGCGTAGCATCGAATACCACTGGGCATTCTGTGTTGCGCATCACTGCAAGTGAACGCATGTCGGATACCAGGTTGTTATAGCCGAAACTGGTACCCCGTTCACAAACCATGATCTGTTGATTCCCCACCTCAAGTGCCTTGTTGACCACCTGTTGCATATCCCAGGGAGACAGAAACTGGCCCTTCTTTATATTGACTGGTTTTAGTTGCCTGGCGACGTTTTGGATGAAATTAGTTTGTCGGCAAAGGAAAGCAGGTGTCTGCAATACATCTACAACACTTGCCACTTCTTCGAGTGGCGTGTCTTCGTGCACATCGGTTACGATCGGCACCCCCAATTCGGTACGGACTTTTTCTAAAATCGCCAGGCCTTTTTCAATGCCCAGCCCACGAAAGCTAGCCGTGCTGGAACGATTGGCCTTATCAAACGAGGACTTGTATATAAACGGTATAGACAAATCTTTGCAAAGATCGCGTAATTCACCGGCTGTATCGAGTGCCAGTTGTTCGGATTCGATAACACAGGGACCGGCCATCAGAAATAGCGGTTGGTTGAGCCCTACTTCAAAATCACATAGTTTCATTACTTTTTCGAGCACCTGTAATTTAGAGCGGCAGATATAAAGCTAGTGAATAAGGAATGACCCTCACGCGGATGCGAGGTAAATTCCGGATGAAACTGACAACCGACAAACCATGGATGATCAGCTAATTCGATCATTTCGACTAGTTCGTTATCGGCAGAAAGCCCAGAAATTATCAATCCTGCCTCCTGTAATCTATCGAGATAATTATTATTAAACTCGTATCGGTGGCGATGGCGTTCTTTGATTTGTTCGCTGCCGTAGGCTTTTCGAGCAATAGTACCCGGTACCAGTTTGCAAGTCTGTGCACCCAGCCGCATGGTACCACCCATATTGGTATTTTCATCACGGGTTTCGACTGAACCATTCTGATCGAGCCATTCTGATATCAGCGCGATTACTGGATCGGGGGTTTTTGGATTAAACTCTGAACTGTGAGCTTTTTTGAGTCCGAGGACATTACGGGCATATTCAATGACTGCAACCTGCATACCCAGACAAATACCCAGATACGGAATCTGCCTGGTACGCGCATAGTGGGCAGTGGCTATCTTGCCCTCGATGCCACGACTGCCGAATCCCCCGGGCACTAGAATCGCATCCAGATTTTTTAAACTATCGGTGCCATCGGTTTCGATCGAATCCGAATCGATTTTGATAATATTAACTTTGGTCCGGGTATGTATGCCGGCATGAACAAGTGCCTCGTTGAGTGACTTGTAAGCATCGGTATGGTCGACATACTTACCGACAAAGCCAATGTTAACTTCATGCTCGGGTGACTCTAAAGCTTCGACTATCCGGTCCCAGTCGGATAAATCCGCTGCGGGAAGATCGAGTGAGAAGTGCTTCGTGACAATTTCATCTAGCCCCTGCTCGTGTAACTCCCTTGGAATTTTGTATATGTGATCGACATCGACCGCGGAGATAACAGCGTCTTCGGCGACATTGGTAAATAGGGCAATTTTACGACGTTCTTCAATCGGGACTTCGCGATCTGCACGACACAATAAAATATCTGGTTGAATACCTATTGAACGTAGTTCTTTAACCGAATGCTGGGTTGGTTTTGTCTTGATTTCACCCGCAGCCTGTAAG
The DNA here is from genome assembly GCA_965370015.1 of uncultured bacterium. Lineage (GTDB taxonomy): Bacteria > Pseudomonadota > Gammaproteobacteria. The sequence goes on from CBDUSZ010000001.1 coordinate 5,039, forward strand.
TATGGAATCAACGTCAAATGGATGTAAAGTACATTGTCATGACCCAGTTCAAAACCAAGCTGTCTGATCGCCTCCATAAAAGGCAGTGACTCGATATCACCGACTGTGCCACCAATTTCTACCAGAACGATATCGGCATCATTAGTACTACTCAGTACCGAATGCTTTATTTCGTCGGTAATATGGGGAATAACCTGAACTGTGGCACCGAGGTAGTCTCCTCGACGTTCTTTGGCAATCACATTTTCATAAATACGTCCGGTTGTGTAATTGCTACTTCGTGAACATCGCACACCGGCAAATCTTTCGTAATGACCCAGATCTAGATCAGTTTCAGCACCATCATCAGTCACATAAACTTCACCGTGCTGAAAAGGACTCATTGTACCCGGATCAACATTGATATACGGATCCAGTTTAATCATGGTGACGCTAAGCCCTCGCGCCTGAAGAATTGCTGCCAGGGAGGCAGATACAATGCCCTTGCCCAGTGATGATACAACACCACCAGTAATAAATATAAATCGGCTCATAGACCTTAAAAAGTTAGAGAAATGACTGCCCAGGTTGGATAGAAACAATAGCAGAATCCCCATTTCAAGACAATCAGAACTGGAATGAGAATTTTACATTTATAAATTATTCGCCGCAAAATCCCAGTATCCTTGAAGTTAATAAATTTCGTGAAAATTATCACATTAACCTGCGGGCTATTAACAAACCTGAAAAAGGCCAGGTGGCTCATCTATAATTAGCTTCATGCGTGCATTGATAATCGAAAATAGTCGGGTTTATTGCCTTCTGCTGGACAATATACTAGGGCAACAGGGTTTCGATTGTGATATCTGTGACAATATTAAAAATGCACGTTTGTACACTGAATCCCAGTCCTATGATCTGGTCTGTATTAGTCATCACTTAAAAGATGGTTACGGAGTCGAGTTTGTCGAATTCTGCAGAAATTACGGCATCAACCAGGATACCCCCATACTCTATTTGACCAGCAATCAGAACTTCAGCGAAGAGCTCGACTCATTACGCATCGAAAAAATCATCTTCAAACTGAACAAGCAACAAATCTCCCACCAGATCATTCATTTTATCCAGTCTCACCTCGACCCGATTTTTTCCGAGGGAAGAATCCTGCTTGCCGAAGACAGCAAAACTGTCGCTGCGGTCATTTTATCTGTACTCAAAAACACGGGTTATCAAGTTGAACGATTCAGCAATGCCGAGGATGCCTGGTCGTTTTTTGAAAATGAAGTTTCGTATGGATCGGATAGAAATGCCTTCGATTTGGTAATCACCGATATCAATCTCGCAGGCTTACTGACCGGCCAGGAACTGGCTGAAAAAATACGCAGCCTTGAAGATGCACGTGGATTTATTCCAATTTTTGCAATTACCGGAGATACCAGCGACGAACTCCGACTGTCTCTATATGAAAGTGGAGTTAACGATTTCATATGCAAGCCTGTGATGGCTCGCGAGTTACTCGTACGCATAGGCAATTTAATCACAAACAAACGCTTACTCGATAAAGTACATGATCAACGTCGCGATTTATTTGCACTCGCCACCACTGACAAGTTGACTGGATGTCATAATCGCCACAGCCTGATGCATTTCTCACTAAAATTTATTGCCCTGTCGGAACGGCAACAATATCCAATCAGTATTTTGGTGATCGATCTTGACCATTTTAAATCAATAAACGATACCTACGGACACGCGGTTGGCGATGTCGTGTTGGCGGCGGTTGGTAATTTATTGAATAGCTTTTTTCGCGAGGGTGACCTGGTTGCACGTTTTGGGGGCGAGGAATTCGTCGTGTTAATGAGTAATTGCGATAAACCACTGGCGCTTGGCAAGGCTGAGAAACTACGTGCCAGCATCGCCGAATTAAAACCCGAAGATATCAGTTTTTCGGCCAGCATCGGATTGACCACCCGGGCACCCGAACAAAATTGTAAATTCGAATCACTTTTTTCGGCAGCCGATAAAGCGGTCTACCAGGCCAAGGAAAATGGTCGGAATTGTGTCGTATACCAGGCTCTGGAATAATTCGAGTTCACGGCTTTTTTGCTATTATCACCGCCCTTTGGGGTGCCGGTAACCCTTCCACTGTCAGATCTTTATGTTGCGGGTCCAGACAGTCTGCCAGGGATTCAAACTGCATCCAGTCGGTTGAACGCTGCTCATCGATTGTCGTGGCGCTAATATCGACAATTTTTACCTCTTTAAACCCACACCGCCTTACCCACTGTGCCAGTTCCCCGGGACTCGGCAGAAACCAGACATTACTCATTCTCGCATATCGGCCCTTCGGTACCAGAACGTTTCCTTCTGCACCATCTATAACCAGCGTTTCGAGGCATAATTCACCCCCACTAGCAAGCAGGCTTTTCAATTGGTAGAGGTGATCAATGGGGCTTTTTCGGTGATAAAATACGCCCATCGAAAATACAGTATCGAACCAGCACATATCGGCTGGCATGCCTTCTATACCTATTGGCAGGATATGTATATCAGTTCTTTGCACGTATTTCTGCACTGCCTGAAACTGCATGTTAAATAATACCGAGGGTTCTATACCAAGAACCAGATCAGGGCACTGGTCTAACATGCGCCAGCAGTGGTAGCCATTTCCACAACCAATATCAAGCACACGTCTATTTTTCAGCGTAGACAGATGCGGCAGTACTCTTTGCCACTTTAGGTCTGATCGCCATTCGCTATCTATCAGAATACCGGCAAATCGATATGGACCCTTGCGCCAGGGCATTAACTGTTTTAATGAATGTTGTAGCAGTTCCTGGTCTTCACAATCACCATCCAGGGTAATGGCTGCACGATCAAAATACACCCTGACATTATTTATATCAGGTAAATGCGACAATGCTTTGGACCAGCGTTGGAAGTCTCCGTGCTGTCCATACCATTTATCCTGTTGCGCCTTAAGATCGTTAACCCAGCGGGTGAATCCAGCATCTCTCAACTGGCCGAACAAAACTCTATAGCTCATCATTTGATGGCTAGATAAGAAACAAAATTGAAACAACGAAAGCACAGGTATATCTCACTGAATCCAGCCTCTTTGAGCCTCTGGTATTGTGTGCTTTGCTGGTCAGGAACCATTACATTTTCCAGCGCGGTACGTTTTTGACTTATTTCCAGATCGCTATAGCCCTGTGCCTTTTTGAATGCATGGTGCAATTGCACCATGCGCTCATTTTCCAGGATCGGATCTAATAATACCTTTTCAGTCAATACCAGCACACCACCAGAATTCAAACCCTGGGCGATACGACTTAACAGGGACTGTCTTTTATCCAGCTCGATAAACAACAGGGTCAGATTTAGAACCACCATTGACGCATTACTAATTTTAATATTCTGGATATCGTCACATATCCATTTGATTTTACTAGATTCACCCTGTTGCCGGCATTTACTAATCATCGAGGAGGCGTTATCAACCGCAATAATGTCGCAATCAAGCTTCCGCGTTTGCTCCGCTACGATTCGAGATACCTCACCCAAAGAACAACCCAGATCGTAAATATTGCTATGATTCTGGACAAAAACATCGGCATAGAGGCCAATCATGCGTAATAACAACTCGTAACCAGGAACGGATCTCGAAATCATATCCTGGAATACCTGCGCCACATTTTCATTAAATTCGAACGCTTTGATATCGCTCAATGGTTTTGCGAATACCTGATCTTTATTCGATGGCTCGTTCATGTGAAGTGGCCTGCGCGCCAGGGGAAATTATAAAAAAACATAAGCCGGCATCAGCCAGCGCTATAAACGGTTATAGTCGAGTAGGCTTTTAATGTTCAATACCACAAGTCAATGAGATCGTCATCCAGATATACCTGCGGGGTCATCAGCCTTTTCCACGGCGGTATTTTGTGTTTCTGGAACAGACGCTTAAGGCGGTGACCGTGTGGATTTGGGGCATTATCGTTAAGTTTAAATTTAAGTTTGATCGATTGCCCATTGTCTTTCTGTGCGAGTCGCTGAAAAATAGACCTTCTCTCAAGGTCGAGACCTATTTCTTCAATTTTCAATCTATCGGAATTATTGAAATCATAGGATTCATGCAATGGCATTTGGCTATCTTGATCGACGATATATAAACACTGATTGTATATCCGAATTTCATATCCACTGCCACTGACTACTGGCATCGAGCCGGCTCTGGGGTTCATTTGTCGTATTAATTCATTTAGTCTGCTCTGAGGCAAACTTGCGCACGCATTCTGTTTCAACCAGCACCTGATCAGATTTTTTTGTCGCGCCAGGCTAAATTGGAGTAAAGATTTACAGCACAAAAGATCGTTATTCTCCCCCGCGCTTTGCTGCCGGACATGCTCATAGTCCTGCGCGCCCAGTTCATCCAGTAACTGCTGAGTCTCCGCCTGAATCGAGACAACTGACCGAATCGATTCAAGATAGCCTGGCCATCGTTTTTTGATCTTCGGTATAACCTCGTGGCGCAAATAATTCCGGTTAAAGCGGTGCGATAGATTGCTCGGATCATCGTACCAATGCAGTTGATAGCTTTTCGCATAAGCGCATATTTCAGCACGGGAAAAGTCAAGTAAAGGGCGCAGTAAAGTCGAGCGACCAACTGGCCTATGCTTGGCGATCCCCCTGAGTCCGGCACTACCGGAGCCGCGTAGTATGTTTTGCAGGAACGTCTCGGCCTGGTCGTCTGCATGATGTGCGGTAAACAAATAATCTACAGGGGTTAATACCTGTTCGAACAGAGCGTAGCGTGCTTTTCTTGCTTCCGATTCTAAATTGGCCATATCTGGATCGAGATTCAAATGACTGACGTCAATATCCAGCTTATATGAGAAGGCGACCGACCTGCAGAAGGCTTCCATTTCATCGGCTATATCCTGTAAACCATGATTGATATGCCAAAGATCAATTTTGAAGGAGCGTGGACTGGATTGTAAAGAATGCAGTAAAACACAGGAATCTATACCGCCACTAAATGCGAGCACGACTCGCTCGATTTGTGCCGGAATAGAATTGAAGCAATCTTCCAGCTGGTAGCTGAACCCTGAATTAGATTTCATCGAATCACAAAGCGCAGGAGACAACCCTGCTCCGCTATTAAGTACTCTATGCTTCTTTATATTGACCAAAGCTCATTAGTTTTTGATACCTCTGATCAAGTAATTTATCGATACTAACCGATTCCAGGGTTTCAATGTTTTTGATCAGATTGTGCTTTAAGGTTTCGGCCATCTTATCGTGGTTACGATGTGCCCCGCCCAACGGCTCTTCGATTACTTTATCCACCAACTTGAGCTCAAATAATCGTTCGGCAGTGATACCCATTGCTTCAGCGGCTTGCTGGGCCTTGTCTGCACTCTTCCACAATATAGAAGCACAACCTTCCGGAGAAATTACCGAATATGTCGAATATTGCAACATATCTATTCGATCGCCGACACTAATGGCAAGCGCTCCGCCGGATCCACCCTCACCAATAATGGTGCAGATTATCGGCGTCTTGAGTTCCGCAAGTGTATACAGGTTCCGTGCAATGGCCTCGCTTTGACCGCGTTCTTCCGCACCTATCCCGGGATAGGCACCTGGCGTGTCTATTAAAGTGATTAATGGCATCTTGAATTTCTCAGCCATTTTCATCAACCGCAAAGCTTTGCGATAACCCTCTGGCCGTGGCATGCCGAAATTTCTTTTGATTTTTTCCCGCGTGTGGCGTCCTTTTTGCTGTCCGATAACCATCACCGGTTTACCATTGAGCCTGCCAATTCCGCCAATGATGGGATGATCATTAGTATAGGCGCGGTCCCCGTGTAAATGTTCGAAATCACTAAATATACGTTCGATATAATCGAGCGTATAGGGTCTGTTAGGGTGGCGAGATAACTGCGAAATTTGCCAGGGTACGAGTTTCGAAAATATAGTCTCGGTCAGCTTTTCAGCCTTTTTCTGCAGCGTCTGAATTTCGTCCGAAATATTAATTTCTGAATCATCAGTCACATATCGAAGCTCGGCAATCTTTGCCTGGAGCTCGGCAATTGGTTGTTCAAATTCGAGAAAATTGGGATCCATAACTATTATTAATTGTGCCGTAAACTCGGGATAGTGTAACCACTCAGCAGGTAACTGTCATCAAGCAAGCCGCTATGTAGCGAATTATGACGGGTTATTTGATAAACACGCATTGATAGACATGAGCGCCTCGGATGGGTTCGGGTGTTGCGTGATCGGACGTCCAATGACCAGATAGCTGGCGCCATCCAAAATTGCCTGTTGGGGTGTCGCAATGCGCTGCTGATCATCGCCAGGCGCACCCTCGGGTCGAATTCCGGGTGTCACCAAAAGGGGAGCATCTCCTAATAGTTGCCGCAGCCCCCTGGCTTCACGGGCAGAGCAGACCAAACCGTCGAGACCGCAATCTATAGCCAGTTGGGCCAGTCTCTCGACAAACGCCTGCGGTTCCTGCTCTATACCAAGCTGGCGCAAGTCCGATGTCGACAGACTGGTGAGCAAACTAACCGCAATTAGATATGGCCTGTTTACCCCGATCATTTCAATGCCTTCGCGCGCAGCATGTAACATTGAACGCCCGCCGAGTGCATGTACATTCACCATCCATACACCCAATTGACCTGCGGCGTAAACAGCCCGTTTAACGGTATTCGGAATATCGTGAAATTTTAGATCGAGAAATACATCGAATCCTTTCGCTACCAGTGATTCGACGAACTGCGGCCCACATCGAGTGAATAATTCTTTGCCTACCTTAAGTTTGCACAAATCAGGGCTAGTCTTATCAACAAAACTGAAAGCCTGGGTTTGATCAGCATAATCGAGAGCAACTATAATTCGTGAATCACCTGGCACAATATCTTCTAAACCGGTTTCATCGTTGACCAGTTTCTACAACTGGGACAATTCCATTGTATCGCGTGGCTTTCGTAGCCACATAGTGAACATACATATTCAGCCTTGTTATTTTGTATCGACAATAGATAGGTCGACAGACTTTCCCAGGTTTCTGCCAAATGATCAGGATCCGATTTCAGAAATCGCAAGGCGAATTCAAATGCCTCGAATGATGGGGACTGTTTTAATACTTCGGACAAAAACTTCCTCGCCTTTTCAATCTGATTGATGCTGGCGTAGCACTCAATCAATGCGATAGCCAGACGCGTGGATGGATTTTTTTGATATTGCTCCTGCAAAAAATTCTGGTACGCAGCAGGCTCCCTGCCCTGCAAGTATATTTCTTTAGCCGGTGCGATATACAAATTTATATATTCCGGATTAACCCTGGTCAGTTTCTGAAATATTTTTTTCGCTGCCCCCACATTGTCTAGATTCATGTGGTGTTTGATTAAAAGTAACGCAGCCCTGACACAGTTCGAGTCTATTTCTAGCGCCCTGGCGAGGCTCTCTCGTACCAGTTTATTATTACCGCTTTTCATCGCCGAATCCGCTAATTCGCAATGACAGTGGCTTAAGATGACAGCAGCACCGGAATCACCACGGTCATACAGTCTTTGCGCGCACTCAATCGCTTCGTGCCATGATTTTTCGGTGATATATAAATCCAATAACTTCCGATAAGGACTTAAATCATCCGGTTTCAACTGGATCATCTCCTTAAACAGCTTCTCCGCCCGATCTAGCAAACCCGCCTTTAAATAATCGTTGGCTAGTTCGCCTATGGCCATATTTCTTTGTTTCCGACTCAAATCCGGACGTGCAAGCAAGTTTTGGTGAATCTTTATAGCCTGATCAACCTGTCCCCTGGAACGAAACAAATTACCCAGGACCACGTGTGTTTCGACTGTGTCGGCATTTATTTTGATCAGTTCACTGAAAGTCTCAATCGCTTTCTGTGAATCATCGCTAAGCAAATAGTTAAGTCCTTTTACATAGAATTCGGAATAGTTTAAGGAATCACTAGAGGAGTAAATTTTACCAGCAGGTATCCATCGACCGACAACCCAACCGATCAATATAGCAACAAGAACTAACGATAATAGCCAGATATCCACGATATTTATAACCAGCGTTGGCTATCTACAAATGTATTATAACTTCGTCGTACTAAATATGCCGCTCTATCCCTAAGTATTCACACGGTCGCGTAATTCTTTCCCTGGCTTGAAATGAGGTACGTATTTTCCTGGAAGTTTTACCTTTTCCCCAGATTTTGGATTTCTACCCGTCCTCGGTGGGCGGTAATGCAGGCTGAAACTGCCGAAGCCCCTGATTTCAATGCGATCACCGCCAGATAGCGCGCTACTCATCATTTCTATCAAGCTCTTGACTGCCAGCTCAACATCTTTATAGGCGAGATGCCCCTGATTTCCGGACAGATTTTCAATCAAATCTGACTTGGTCAGAGAGGGTTTATAATCTTGTTGTTTCATTAACGGCCCAATTATCAGTCATTGACGGCGAAGCCGTAGCTTCACCGTCAATCATACCAGATTCTAAGAATCCATTTTTTCTTTTAACAATTCACCAAAACTGGTGGTTGTGTTTTGTGCCTCGCTATTGGCTGCATAGTCTTTCAAGGCTTCCTGTTCTTCATCTGAATCTTTCGCCTTAATCGACAGGAATAAACTACGCCCCTTGCGATCCATACCGGTTATCTTCGCTTCAACCTGATCGCCTTCGTTCATGAACGAGCGTGCATCTTCAACACGATCATTGGTCATCTCAGAAGCACGTAGTATACCTTCAATACCATTACCGAGATCAATTACCGCTGCCTTTGCATCGACTGAAGTAACAGTACCGGTGACGATGCTGCCTTTCGGGTTATCCGAAATAAAACTACCAAATGGATCCTTCTCGATTTGCTTGATACCGAGCGATATACGCTCACGCTCTGGATCTATAGACAATACCATTGCCTCGAGTTCCTGGCCTTTCTGGTAATCGCGCACTGCCTCTTCGCCTGGTTTGTTCCAGGACAGATCAGTCAGATGAATTAGACCATCGATATTCCCACTAAGGCCAATAAATATACCAAAATCGGTAATCGACTTAATCTTGCCTGCAATGATATCGCCCTTGCTATTGTTAGTCCCGAACTCATCCCACGGATTTTGCTTGCATTGCTTCATTCCAAGTGATATTCGACGGCGTTCTTCGTCAATTTCAAGAATAACCACCTCAACTTCGTCACCCAGGGTAACCACTTTATTCGGATTTACATTCTTGTTAGTCCAATCCATTTCAGATACGTGTACCAGTCCTTCGACACCATCTTCAATTTCAACGAAACAGCCATAGTCAGTAATATTGCTCACTTGCCCGAATAGTTTCTGACCTTCTGGATAACGACGTATAATATTCACCCAGGGATCATCGCCCATTTGCTTTAGCCCCAATGAAACGCGGCTCTTTTCACGGTCGAACTTTAACACTACTACGTCAATTTCCTGGCCAATTTCAACAATCTCGGAAGGATGCTTGACTCGTTTCCAGGCCATGTCGGTAATATGCAACAATCCATCGATGCCACCGAGATCAAGGAATGCACCATAGTCGGTTAAATTTTTGACTATGCCACGTGCGTTCTCGCCTTCTTTCAATGTATCTAGCAGCTTTTCTCGTTCTTCACTAAACTCTTTTTCGACTACCGCTCGGCGCGAAACGACCACGTTATTGCGCTTTTGATCGAGTTTGATGATCTTGAATTCGAGTTCTTTATCTTCGAGATAAGCAGTATCGCGAACCGGGCGGACGTCGACCAGTGATCCTGGCAAAAATGCACGGATTTCGCCGATATCGACAGTAAACCCGCCTTTGACCTTGCCAGTAAAGCGACCGGTAATAATTTCATCGGCTGCCTGTGCCTCTTCCAGCCTGGTCCAGGCTCTCGCTCGTTTGGCTTTTTCACGCGACAGGCGTGATTCACCATAACCATCTTCGAACGAATCCAGCGCTACTTCGACAACATCACCGATATTGACATCTAGTTCGCCGCTTTCGTTATAAAACTGTTCTATCGGGATCACGCCTTCCGACTTGAGTCCCGCGTTGACGATGACAACGTCTCTATTGATATCGACAACTTCACCGGTGATGATTTCACCGATACGCATATTCATTTGAGTAATGCTTTGCTCAAACATTTCTGCAAAATTTTCTGACATGGAATAATTCCTAAAAGAGCTTGTAATATTGTAAGCGCCCATACTCAGGAAGAGTACAAGGGGCTTTCACTATTACGGTTAAGTAAAAAAAACCTTGCAGACAGTGTGCCTACAAGGACCCGTTCTTTATCATCTAATATCTATCGCCTCATCGATATGGCTGGTCACTAGTTCAGTTACCCGATCCAGGTCGAGCAAACTCGAATCGACGACGATAGCATCTTCAGCAGGAACCAGTGGCGATTCGGCTCGATTACGATCCCGCTCGTCACGTTCGCTGATGTCTGCTTGAAGCCGGTCGATATTAGCTGATATTCCCATACCAATCAACTGCTTATAGCGCCTAAGTGCCCTTATTTCGACAGAAGCGTACAAAAAAAACTTGAATTTGGCGGTTGGGAACACAACCGTGCCCATATCGCGTCCATCGGCCACCAGTCCTGGAGGCCGAAAACAACTCTGCTGCCAGCCTAGTAAAAGCTTACGTACCGCCGGAAAACGCGCAATTATGGATGCCGCATCACCAGTGGATTCCTGTCTGATCTCGCTGGAAACATCCTGCTCATCGAGAAATGGGATAGCCAAATCTTCCCCCTCTTCAAATCGAATATCGAAGCCCTGGAGGGCAGCGACTACCTCATTTTCCTGCTCAAGATCGACTCCCAGCCGGAGTGACTTTAGTGCAGCCAGGCGATAGACAGCGCCACTATCGAGTAGATGAAAACCCAGGTATTTTGCCACTCGTAATGCCAACGAGCCTTTACCAGAACCACTGGGACCGTCGATTGCTACTATATAAGGCGCTATTTTAGTCATGGGTAGTGATATTAACTCCCGCCCGACTAGCGAGATCGACAAATCCCGGGAAGGACGTATTTACATTGGCACAATTCATAATCCTGATGGCATCGTTCGCGCGCAGTGAGGCGATACTAAATGCCATGGCAATACGGTGATCTGCATGCGACTCAACCACACCGCCGCTCATCGGCCCACCCTGTATGCAGATACCGTCTGCTGTTGGTTCGGCCTGAATTCCGAGTTTAATTAAGCCATCCGCCATCACCTGAATTCGATCGCTCTCTTTCACTCTGAGCTCCCCGGCACCGCTCAGTATCGTCTCACCATCTGCGCAGGCAGCAGCGATAAATAGCACTGGAAATTCGTCAATTGCCAAAGGTACCAACGATTGCGGTATTTTAATTCCCTGCAACGCCGCGCTGCGTACCCGAATATCGGCTACCGGCTCACCGCCGATATCCGTTTCGTTAAAGAGCGTAATATCAGCGCCCATTAGCTTGAGAATTTCGATAACCCCGGTACGTGTTGGATTAACACCTACGTGTTGCAACGTAATATCCGATCCCGGTGCGATACTGGCGGCAACGAGAAAAAAAGCGGCCGAAGAAATATCTGCAGGTATTTCAATATCACAAGCGCGTAAAGTCTGCCTGCCCTTGATACTAATATTCGAACCTTTGGTAATGACCTTGCAACCAAAACCGCGCAGCATGCGCTCGGTATGATCCCGCGTCGGTGCAGGTTCGTTGATTGTGCTTTTGCCCTCGGCATATAACCCGGCTAGCAATAAGCAGGATTTCACCTGCGCCGAGGCTACCGGCATTCTATAATCGATTGCGCGTAATTGAGATTGGGCATGTACTTCTAGTGGTGCCATGCCTCCTGCCTGGCTAATAATGATTGCATTCATCGCAGTGAGGGGCGAGATCACGCGGCTCATCGGCCGCCGCGACAATGATTCGTCCCCTGTCAGGGTGGTATCAAATGCCTGCCCGGCGAGCAAACCAAGCAGCAGGCGCATGGCTGTACCCGAATTGCCCATATCCAAGGGATTTTCGGGTTTGCGCAGTCCGTGCAAGCCAACACCTTCTACACGAACCCTGTCAGCGTGACGCTCGATTGAGACACCCATCTCCTGAAACGCACGGAGCGTATTGAGACTATCCTCGCCCTGTAGAAAACCAGTGATGTGGCTCGTACCTTCGGCTATGGAAGACAATATAATTGAACGATGTGAAATAGATTTGTCCCCGGGAACACGGATCAAGCCGCTTACTGCCCCGCCAGGACGACATTCAAAGCTGCTCATCAGCAATTCCCTATCAGGGTATCCCTTTCGGATTTGGCAGTACTGAACAACTCAAGTAATCGATCTGAATCCTGGTCGCGAATTGCCCTCGATACTTCGTCTAGCTCTGCCTTGTAACCCTCAATTAACTTTTCCAGTGCATCACTATTAGAAATACAGACATCACGCCACATTACCGGATCACTCGAAGCGATTCGTGTGAAATCACGAAAACCGCCAGCGGCGTATTTGAAAATTTCGTCATGGTCATTCAAATTCGACAAATAGTTAACCAGTGAATATGCCAACATGTGTGGTAAGTGCGAGGTTGCGGCCAGCACCTTATCGTGATGTTCGACATCCAGATATTCGATAGTGGCACCGCATTGCTGCCACATGCTGGCGATTGTACCGGCAGCCCTGGGATCAGTTGATTCGAGCGGCGTTAATATCACCCGACGATTTTGATATAGGTTGGCCTGACCGGCTTCCACCCCGCTCTTTTCGGCGCCCGCTATTGGATGACCAGGTACAAATTGAGAAATTTTATCGCCAAGCGCGGCCCGTGCTACCTTGACTACCGAACCTTTGGCGCTGCCAGCATCGGTGATGATGGTATGCTCGTCCACATTATCGCGTATTTGCTCAAAGGCCATTTGCATCGCACCGAGGGGTATTGCCAGTACTACAATATTTGCCGACTTTACCGCTTCGGCAATCGAAGTTGTATAGCTATCGATGATGCCTAATTCGAGGCCTTTTTGCAGGTTTTTCTCGTTGCGACCACAGCCTACGACATGGCCGACGGCTGATACCTGCTTTAGCGCCAGTGCTAGCGACGCACCAATCAGGCCGACACCGATAATGGCTAACCGATCGATCATAGTAATTTGTCCAGCTTTTCCATTAATACTGCCTGTTGTTGTGGGGTCCCAATCGTTATGCGTAAAAACTCAGGCAAACCATAATTAGCCAGCGGTCGCAGGATAACGCCCTGTTGTAGCAAGTTTTGATAGATCTCATCGCATCTTTTTCCAAACCGGACCGTGAGGAAATTAGCCACCGATGGGATGTATCCAACCTCCTTCGATTGCAAATATGCGGCCAGTTGCTGTAAACCTGCCTGGTTATTGCGGCGGCTGTCTGCGACAAATTCATCGTCATCCAGGCTGGCCGTGGCCGCAGCCAGGGCCAGCGTATTGGCATTGAATGGCTGCCGCAATCGGTTCAATAGATCACTGATTTCAACGCTAGAAATTGCATAGCCCACGCGTAGACCAGCAAGCCCGTAAATTTTCGAAAAAGTCCGGGTCACAATTAAGTTTGGGTATTCCGCAAGCCACTCCAGAGTATCGGCATTATCATCTTCAACCACATATTCAAAATAAGCTTCATCGACTATGACAGCAATATGCCCAGGTACCTGATCGATAAAGTCTTTCAATGCTTCACGAGCCAACCAGGTCCCAGTCGGATTGTTGGGATTGGCGATGAATATGAGTCGGGTTTTATCATTAATCAGCGCCAGCATCGCATTTAAATCATGCCCGTACGGCTGATCATTATCTACAGACAGCGCTTTTGCTATCCGCGCTTTTGCACCGCAGGCTTGTACTACCAGTGGATATACCAAAAAAGCATATTGTGAAAAAATAGCTTCGGCGTGCTCATCCAGAAAGGTTCGCGCCAATAAGTCGAGGACGTCGTTGGAGCCATTGCCGATGGTCAATTGTTCGACTTTTACACCCAGTTTAGTTGCCAGTTTTTGCTTCAGATAAAAAGCATTCGCATCCGGGTATAACTCAATGTTTTGACTCGCTTCGACAATCGCCTGCCTGGCCCGCTCTGAGCACCCTAGTGGATTTTCATTAGAGGCAAGTTTGATCGCATTGCTTATTCCTAGTTCGCGTTCCAGTTCTTCGACCGGCTTACCGGGGGAATAGGGATGCAGGAGCTTTACTTGCGCTAGCGCAGAATCAATTACCGACACTTGCTATGTCCTTTTATAGAGAAGATTTGGGATAAGATCCGAGCACCTTAAACAATGCCGCCTGACCTTTAAGCTCGTTCAGGGCTTTTTTAACATTCTCGGCCTGTTGATGGCCATCGATATCGATAAAAAATATATATTCCCATTTTCGATCTGGTGCCGGACGCGATTCAATTTTATTCATGCTAATTTTGTTGTCAGCCAGTGGTTGTAACAATCCTAGCAAAGCCCCTGGGTAATTTTTTGTCGATATCAGTATAGAGGTCTTGTCATCACCACTGGGTTCAACATCCTGATGGCCGATAATCACGAATCGGGTGGTATTGTCGGACAAATCTTCGATATTTTCGAAACAGATCTGCAAATCAAATATTTCTACAGCCGGGAGACCGCAAATAGCAGCGGCAGATTCATCCTGAGCCGCAATTCGTGCCGCCTCGGCATTGCTACTCACCGGGATACGCTCGGTAGCCGGAAAGTTTTGATCGAGCCAGTGTCGACATTGCGCAAACGATTGCTGATGCGAATAGATTTGCTTAATTTTCGATACATCCTGGGACTGATTGACTAGATGGTGATGAATCCGAATTTCTACTTCACCACTGACCTTAAGATCTGAATCGATAAACATATCCAGCGTGTGACTGATCACGCCCTCGGTTGAATTTTCGACTGGCACCAGGCCATAATCAGAATGTCCTGACTCTACCGAACTGAATACATCAGGAATGCTGCTCATCGGTATGGTGGTAACCGAATGGCCAAAATGTTTGAGCGCGGCACTCTGTGTAAAAGTACCCTCGGGTCCGAGGTAGGCTATTTTTAACGGTTGCTCCAGGGCCAGGCAAGCTGACATTACTTCGCGCACCAGGCGCCCTACTTCGTCGTCGCTGAGCGGCCCCGCATTTTTTGATTTTATGCGCTGGATTACCTGCGCTTCGCGATCCGGCCTGAAGAAATCGATTGCATCAGCCGGGCTGTCGCTATCCTGCCTTTTTACCTCGGCGACGCTGACCGCACAATTCGCTCTTCGATTAAACAGTTCCAGCAGTTGATCATCGATCGCATCGATCTGGTCACGTAATTTTTGCAGCGCTTCGTCACTCATCGGTTTTCGTTACGGAGAATTTTAATTACTAGTCTTCCTGCGGTTCGTCGTTACCATCAGACTCATCATCATTAACAGTGGCGGCCACCGGCTCTATTTGTACCAGTTGTTCGTTTTCACCCAGGCGAATCAGGGTAACACCTTGCGTATTACGTGCGAGGATCGAAATTCCCTCGATGGGCGTTCGCACCAGGGTACCCGCATTACTGATTAACATGACTTCTTCATCACCAACAGTCTTTATCGCGCCGACTACTCGCCCATTACGTTTAGAGGTCTGGATTGAGATAACGCCCTGCCCACCGCGCCCCTGCACGGAGAAACCGGAAACCCGAGTGCGCTTACCGTAACCATTTTCAGTCGCAAACAAAATTTCACCATCGTTCGATGTGACTGCAATCAAGGAAATTACTTCATCTTTGCCCTTAATCCTGATGCCCCGAACACCCGCCGCAGTGCGACCCATTGCGCGTACATCGCCTTCTGCAATTCGAATACCTTTTCCCGCGCTGGTAAACAACAGCAAATCTGAGTTGCCTTCGGTTAACTGCACACCAATCAAACTATCATCGTCACGCAAATCAAGTGCGATAATGCCATTTGCACGCGGCCGCGAAAAGTTTGACAAAGGCGTTTTTTTCACCTTGCCACTGGCCGTAGCAAAAAATATAAATTGGTCTTCCTGGTATTCACGAACCGGCAGAATAGCAGTAATGCGTTCGTTTTCTTCCAGTGGCAATAAATTTACCATCGGTCGGCCACGCGCTGTTCTGCTACCTATTGGCAGTTTATACACCTTCTGCCAGTAGACTTTACCGCGCGTCGAAAAGCACAACAAGGTGTCATGGGTCGAGGCTACGAACATTTGCTCGACAAAATCCTCATCCTTTACCCTGGTTGCTGCTTTTCCGCGGCCGCCACGACGCTGCGCCGAATAAGACTCAAGCGGCTGTGCCTTGGCGTAACCAAGATGCGAAATTGTTACCACCACGTCTTCTTCGCTAATTAAATCCTCCACGGTCAAATCGGAGTGGTCAATAATGATCTCGGTCCGACGAGGATCGGCGAATTGTTGCTTGATTGCCTCGAGTTCAAGACGAATAACCTCTTTCAAGCGCTCATTGCGATGTAAAATATCAAGCAAGTCTTCAATTTTTTCCAGAATTTCGCGATATTCTGCGAGGATCTTATCCTGTTCGAGTCCGGTCAATCGGTGCAGACGCAAATCGAGAATCGCCTGTGCCTGTTTATCCGACAGCCGATATTCGCCATCGATCAGCCCGTACTCCGCAGAAATACCTTCGGGTCGCGATAGGTCTGAACCCCCACGCTCCAACATTTCCATTACCACACTCGGAGTCCATGCTTTATTCAGCAAGGCCGCCTTGGCAATAGCCGGGCTGGACGACTGTTTAATCAGGGCAATAATTTCATCAATATTTGATAATGCAATTGCCAGGCCTTCTAAAATATGCGCCCTGTCACGGGCTTTACGCAGGTCAAAAATAGTACGCCGTGTGATAACCTCGCGGCGGTGCAAAATAAAAGCTTCAAGAATTTGTTTCAGGTTTAGCAATCGTGGCTGGTTATTCACCAGCGCGACCATATTGATGCCAAACACATTTTGCATCTGAGTCTGTTTGTAGAGGTTATTCAATATCACATCGGCAATTTCGCCGCGACGCAATTCGATCACCATGCGCATACCGTCCTTGTCGGATTCATCGCGTAAACCGACAATACCTTCGAGACGTTTTAGTTTTACCAGTTCAGCAATTTTTTCGAGCAGGCGAGCCTTATTCACCTGGTAGGGCAGCTCGGTGACGACGATATTCTGGCGACCCGATTTGTTTTCTTCATAATGGGTTCTGGCACGAAGGTAAATTTTACCCTTACCGCTTCGATAAGCCTCGCGTATGCCCCGTGCACCGTTGATAAAACCGGCCGTGGGGAAATCTGGTCCGGGAATGCATTCCATCAAATTTTCAATACTGGCATCGGGCTGGTCGATTAATAGCAAGCAGGCATTAATCACTTCGGACAAATTGTGCGGCGGTATGTTAGTCGCCATGCCGACAGCGATGCCCGACGACCCGTTGACTAACAGATTAGGCGTGCGCGTTGGCATTACCGCCGGTTCATATTCTGATTCGTCGTAATTGGGCAGGAAGTCTACCGTTTCCTTATCCAGGTCAGCCAGTAACTCGTGTGCAATTTTGGACATGCGCACTTCGGTGTAACGCATCGCAGCCGGCGAATCACCATCGACCGAGCCAAAATTACCCTGCCCATCAATTAACATATGACGCATCGAAAACGGCTGCGCCATACGAACTATGGTGTCGTATACCGCCGTATCACCATGCGGATGATATTTGCCTATAACATCGCCGACCACTCGCGCTGATTTTTTATAGGGTTTGTTGTAATCGGTACCGAGCACACTCATCGCGTATAATACGCGTCGATGGACCGGTTTAAGTCCATCCCTGACATCAGGCAAAGCACGTCCGACGATGACGCTCATAGCGTATTCGAGGTACGATTGACGCATCTCATCTTCGAGATTTACAGGAATTATTTCCTTGGCAATATCAGCCATAAAAAACGTTACTCACGAGTTGGTCTTGACGCAGGATGGATTTATTTCGACTCTGAGGGATTTTAACACAAACCCTATAGTGATCACTACTGCTTAAAATGTCTTCTCAGGGTTAATTTAAGGGAGAAATTGGCTTTTATGCGAAAATACGAGGCAAGCTGTGAATTTAAGCAAAATTTACTCTCGCGCAGGGTTCTTCCAGTAAAGTCAGCGCTACCGCGGGGTTAATTTATGACCCATTGTAAATCCATATCTTTCTGCCTGTGATCCTTTCTATTCTCATCAGAAATTTACTTAGAAGTTCCAATAATAACTACCCCGCGTAACTTTGATTCATTATATAGCGGCAAAAATGCGCCCTTTCTAAAATTCATTTGCAGCCCGCTAGAAATCTTGTAAGGTTCGCCGATGAATAGCAAATACCAGATTCTAAAGCCAAAATGGCTGCTCACAGTTAATCCGCAGTTCGAGGTGCTCAGCAATTATGCGGTAGTCATTAAGGCTAACCGTATTGAGAGCCTGCTACCTGTCGCCGAATTACAGCAACAGGACGAATTTAGCGGCGCTGAAACGATTGAATTGTCGGATCACGTGCTGATGCCGGGTCTGGTGAACAGTCATACCCATGCTTCGATGAGCCTGTTTCGCGGTATTGCTGATGACCTGCCGCTGATGGACTGGCTCAACCATCATATCTGGCCAGCGGAGAGTCAGTGGGTAGACCCGACATTTATTGCCGACGGTTTTCAACTCACTGCTGCGGAAATGATACGTTCCGGTACCACCTGTTTGAATGACATGTATTTTTATCCAGATATTGTTGCGCGCGAAGCACAAAAAATTGGAATACGTACCGTGGTCGGGCTAATTGTGCTGGACTTTCCGAGCATGTGGGCGAAAAAAGCCGATGACTACCTGCACAAGGCACTCGCCGTACACGATGAAATTAAGGAGTATTCACTGGTAACTAGTGCCTTTGCACCTCATGCCCCCTATACCGTGTCAGATGAGCCACTGCAAAAAATTGCGATGTACAGCAATGAACTCGATGTGCCCGTACATATGCATATTCACGAAACTGCATTTGAAGTGACCGAGGCGCAAAAGAACTCAGGATTGCGACCATTAGAACGACTCGATCAATTAAACTTGTTAAATTCTAATCTGATTGCGGTCCATATGACCGAACTTGACGCATTTGAAATTGATCGCCTCGCCGAAACCGGTGTCCACGTTTCGCATTGCCCGCAATCCAATTTAAAACTTGCGAGCGGTATGTGCCCGGTTGCGCAGTTACAGCGCATCGGCATAAATGTCTGTCTAGGAACCGATGGCGCTGCCAGCAATAATGACCACGACATGTTTGCAGAAATGAAATGTGCCGCCCTGTTGGCAAAGGGCATTAGCGGTAATGCCAGCGTCAGCAACGCAAAACAGACGATACAAATGGCCACAATTAATGGTGCAAAAGCACTTGGTCTGGGTAACTTAATCGGATCGATCGAAGTTGGCAAACAAGCTGATCTGATAGCGGTTAATTTGTCGCATCTCAACACGCAACCGGTGTATGATCCAGTTGCGCAGTTAGTCTATGCCGCTAACAGTCAACAGGTTTCGCACACCTGGATAGCCGGTACCTGTCTGATGCGCGATTACCGGTTATGTAATCTGGACGAAAATGCGATAATTGCAAAAGCCCAATCCTGGGCAGACAAGGTAAGCAAAACACAATGAGTCATGTAAACGTCGATCCAGTCGAAATCGAGAAATTTCAGGCTATAGCTTCTCGCTGGTGGGATCCGCAAAGCGAGTTTAAACCCCTGCATGAAATTAACCCGCTGCGGGTTGATTACATAGAACAACGTACTGGCACACTTGCCGGTAAAAAAATTCTCGACATCGGTTGTGGCGGTGGAATTCTAAGCGAGGCAATGGCACTCAAAGGCGCCAATGTGACCGGCATCGACATGGGTGAGATGGCACTCAAAGTGGCGAAAATGCATCTGCATGAATCGGAGCTCAAGATCGATTATCAAATGATTACTGCGGAAGAATTAGCACAACAGAATCCCAACGAATTCGATGTCGTCACCTGTCTCGAAATGCTCGAGCACGTGCCAGACCCTGCTTCTATTGTTGCTGCGGCAGCATGTTTATTAAAACCCGATGGGCAGTTATTTTTTTCAACTATTAATCGCAATCCAAAGGCCTTTGTTTTGGCGATACTCGGGGCCGAGTATATTTTAAATTTGCTTCCCAAAGGCACCCACGAATACAAAAAATTTATCAAACCATCCGAACTCGCCTCGGCGGTTCGAGCCAACCAGATGACAGTACTCGATATTACTGGCATGACCTACAACCCTCTGACCAGACACTACAAGCTAGGCCGCGATGTCGATGTTAATTATCTGATGCATTGCGCGCAACAATGATCGAGGCGGTCCTGTTTGACCTCGACGGTACACTCATTGATACCGCCCCGGACATGGGCGGCGCATTAAATAACTTACTCATCGAGGAGAGCCTGGCGCCAATACCACTGGACATTATTCGCCCCTATGTATCGCAAGGTGGGCTGGCACTTACCCGCTTAGGATTTTCCAAGCATGTAGCCGAAGGCGAAATCGAACCCCTGCGGCTGCGTTATCTGGATCATTATCGCGCCATCGTGGCAGATGACTCGGTTTTATTCGACAGCTTTGAGCAGGTACTTGGCACGCTCGAAGATCGGGGCATACCATGGGGTATAGTTACCAATAAACCTGAATGGCTAACGACCCCGCTACTAGAGCAAATGGCACTCAGTCAACGTACCGCAGTGGTCATATGTGGTGACATGCTGGAACAGCGTAAGCCACACCCATTACCACTGATTGTTGCCGCCGAAACCATCGGCATTAGCTGCGCGAAGTGTGTTTATATTGGCGACGACCTGCGCGATATAGATGCTGGCAGAGCCGCAAACATGAAAACGCTGATAGCCGCTTACGGTTATATCAGGCAGGACACCAACCTCGACGAATGGCAGGCCGAGGGTATCATCGAACACCCTTTAGACCTATTGTCGCATCCCCTACTTAAAGAGCCTCTGATCAATTCATGACTGAGATACCCGATACCTTTTCACCGCAAGAAGGGTTACTAAAGGATAAAATCATCCTGATTACCGGTGCGACTGGCGGATTCGGCAAGGCCATTTCTCTCACCTGTGCCGAGCATGGCGCGAGCGTTATCCTGCTGGCGAAGAATTTACGCCTGGTCGAAACGCTCTACGATGAAATCGAAAATGCCGGGTACCCAAAGCCTGCAATTTACCCGATGAACCTGGAAGGCGCGACCGAACACGATTACCAGCAACTCGCACAAAACATCGAACAGGAATTTGGACGTCTGGATGGATTAATACACTGCGCGGCCCTGCTCGGCGCACCAACACCTTTTGAACATAGCGATACGGAAACCTGGTATCAGGTACACCAGGTGAATTTACACGCAGCTTATCTGCTAACCCGCAGCGCCATCTCGCTACTAAAGCAATCCAGACAGGCCTCCCTGGTATTTATCATAGATGACAAAAAAACTGCCTACTGGGATGCTTATTCGGTCAGTAAGCAGGGGGTAGCCGGAATGGCTCAGCTCCTCGCTGCCGAATTCGCAGGGAGTTCGCTCCACGTCAACTGTGTGAACCCGGGTAAGACTAAAACGACATTACAGATCCGTGCTTTTCCAGCAGCCGATAACGACTCTTTGCCTACACCCGAAGATCGTATGAAGACGTTTCTTTATCTGATGAGTGATGAATTACAGGAAAACGGGGCCACCTTTTCAGCACCCAACAAATAACCGTGATAAAGACCAACCTGCCACAAGTGCGAATGGGGATCCCTAATAAGAGTGCGTTTATGATTGAGGACTCTGAGAGTTGCCCGACTTTTGACTAGCAAAAGAGAGTATTTAAATGAATCGTGTTTTCTTTGTAACTGGATCGGTTATGGCTGGGTTAGCAGTAGCAGCTAGCGCTTATGGAGCGCATGCCGGGGGCAGTCTAAATATGGAACAGGTAATATGGATCGAGAAAGCTGCTCGTTTTCAAATTTATCATAGCCTAGCGCTAATCTGCGTTTCTTTTGCCATAAGTCATTGGCCACATACCAGATTATTTTACGCGGCAGGATGGTTCTTTCTAGTGGGCATAATATGCTTTTCAGGGAGTTTATACTTGCTGGTTTTTAGCGGAATTAATTCAGCTTATATGATACCTGTCGGAGGATTGGCGTTTATTATAGGATGGTTGTTGATGGCCCTTGCAGGTTTTTATTTCAATCCGGCAGCTAATTCAGAGGTCACGCCGAGATAAGGGCCCTACCCCTTATCTATCTGTTTAACTCACTTGAATCTTAAATATCTGAAGGTAATTATTTTATTTCAGTGAGTAATTTATCTGAAATATTTTTCGATTTCTCCAGATCTGCTTCAGATAATACCTCTGCAATTTGCTCACTGTATTTCTTCGCCGGTTCATAACCCCTTATTGCAGCAACATACATCCAGGCGTGGCCCTGCACATAATCCGTCGGAACCCCTTCCCCTCTGAAGTAGGTCACGCCGTAGTAGTATTGTGCTTTTGCATAACCCTGGTTTGCCGCCTGAAGATATAACTCCCTGGCTTTATCCTGATCCCGTTTGACATCCACTTGCCCGGACATATAAATCAGACCCAATTGTAACTGGGCCACGGCTGATCCCTGCTCCGCCGCCTGATTATGTAGTTTAAATGCGGCTGCCTTGTCTTTTTTTACCCCAGAGCCTGTTGTGTACATTGTCGCCATTTTCAGTTGCGATGTGACATCACCCTGCTCTGCCAAATCTTCCCATATCGAAACTGCTTTTTTATAGTCACTGGCTTCGTAGGCAGCTTCACCGTCTGCATAAGTAGCTGCATGCACAGGTGAAATTAAAAGGCTAGCGACCACTAACAAGTAAAAGAGTATTTTTCTACTTATAGTTCGTCTCAATGGTTTTAAAAATTTTATCGGGTCGAATTACAATTTAATATGTCGAATTCGATCTCTTCAGGCATGCGTTAATTCTGGCAATTTGCCGCTGCATCAACCAGCTAAGGCAACTCGATAATCACCGGGTCATAATCATCTATCAGTACATTATATTCCGACAGACCGCCGTGTACCAGTCCGACACCGGGTATTTGGCAGCATAATAAAAGATTCCGGATATGCACCAGGTGCATTCCGGAATAAGGGGTGGAGGGGAAGTTTTAACAGCAATGTCAGATTTTGAATTTTAGGAGAGCATATTCATACGCAAAACCTGACAATAAATTTCCTTTGGCGTTGAGGGCTAAGCTTATCTTTTTAGCATTAGTAGATATCGTGCTGGGTGTTGTACACGGTAAATTTTCCAGTCGGGGTTACTAATCGCTTATCCTTAATGACGTGTTTCAATTTACGCGTCTTGTCGTCGACGATAACAATCGCAGATACCTGGTCTTTGCCGTTCCAAACCGAAAACCAGACTTCGTCTCCTGCAAAATTGTACTCGGGTTGTACCACACGCATCGGTCCTTCACCGATATCTGCCCATTCGGCAATGGGAATCTGCTTGTATCCTTTTTCCAGATTTGCGATATCAAAAACAGCAACCGACTGGGATATAGCGGGGTCTGGATTCAACGGCGTATCAATCCATAGGTTACTGGATTTCGGGTGGGTCTTGAGGAACAACGAGCCCCCGCCCTGACCGGTCAAGGTTCTAACCACCTGCCACGCATTACTATTGTCAGCATCGGTACTGATTAAGGAGACGGTGGCATCCCCCAGGTGACTAGTTGCCCATACCGAGCCAAATTTCGGATCAATAAAATTGGCACCTCTACCCGGGTGGGGAATCTTGCCCACGTCTACCAACTTGACAAGTTTCCTGTCCCTGGAATCGATCACCGCTATCTGGTTCGATTTGTTCGCAGCCGACATGAAATATCGTCGCGTACTTTCCCACCCACCGTCGTGCAGAAATAACGCAGCATCGATAGTGGTGATTTTGAGGTTATTCAAATCGCTGTAATCAACCAGCTTTACCTTGCCGGTCTCCTTGACGTTGATGATGAACTCCGGGTGCTCGTGCGAGGCCACTATGGCCGCGACCCGGGGTTCAGGGTGATACTCCGAGGTATCCACCGTTAACCCACGTGTCGAAACTATTTTAATCGGTTTGAGGGTGTCACCGTCCATCATCACAAACTGAGGCGGCCAGTAGGCGCCAGCTATAGCGAACCTGTCTTCGTAACCTTTGTATTTAGAGGTCTCTACCGAGCGTGCTTCCAGGCCGATCTTAACTTCCGCTACGGTGTCTGGTTTTTTCATCCACAAATCGATCAGGTTTATTTTCGCATCTCGCCCGATAACGTACAGATAACGCCCCGATGCAGATGTGCGGGAGATGTGTACCGCATAGCCGGTATTGATAATATTGATAAATTCCTTGCTGTCGCCATCTATCAGAGCTATCTGTCCAGCGTCTCTCAGTGTTACCGAGACGATATTATTCAGATTGTAGTCGTTCTCTTGCCTGCTGGGTCTTTCTCCGGGCGGAATGCGCACCACCCAGGTACCGAGCATTTCGTTCATCCCCCACTCCGGCGGTACAGGTGGTTCAGTTTGTAAGTACCTCGCCATGAGGTTGATATCCTGGTCATTTAATAATCCAGAGGTACCCCAGTTAGGCATGCCAGCCGGGGAACCATACTTGATGAATGTTTCCAGATATGCGGTTCCTACCTTCTGGGTAATGTCGGTAGTCAAAGGTTTGCCGGTCGCACCCTTCCTGAGCACACCGTGACATCCAGCACATCGTTGGAAATAAATACCACGCGCCCGTTCTGATTCAGCCTCGGTGAGCTGGATCTGATCTTTAGGCGCAGACCCAGTGGCAGATACAGGCACACCCGAAGCCGCGCCCTGATACATAGCCTCGACAGCGGCCATAATTTTTTCTGCCACTGCCGTTATTTCTTCTCTTTCACCGCCTGTAGTAATCGGCCCTTGCGAAGCTATACCCATGCTGGCAAAAAAAGCCGCAACATTTTCCACGTCGGCATCACTCATTGAACTGGCCATTGGCGTCATGATTGGATCTTTACGATCTCCCGAGCGAAAGGCATTAAGTTGTTTCATCAGATATTCCGCATTTTGCCCAGCCAGGTTCGGGTACTTCGGATTGGCACTAATGCCCTCCAGGCCATGGCAGCTGAAGCATGTGGAAGCTCTAAGCTTGCCGGCCTCGATATCAGCTGTCCATGCTGAAGGAACAGCCAGGAAAGTGCTTAGAAAAAGAAAAACCACTCTTGAAAACAACATTGTAACCTCCGCTAATTTTGCGTTTTTTATAATTCAGGTACCAGGGTTCTATCGAGGCAGTTAGAGGCAAATCACAAACTGTATATCCTTATCGAGGCCTCCCCTGGTACCTGGTTATAACAATACTCTCCTGTAGCAACAGGGTATTTGATATAAATCAAGTCGAACCAAGCGCGTTAATTCCGCAGGCGAAGATAATAAAAAAAGCATTGATATGTAGGGTAAATCTTGAATCTTCAATGATAAGGCGGACAATTGTGTTCTTAATATGCGATCGCCTGGTTTAGCAGGGCGTTATTTTAAACCCGGGTCTGATCGCGGTGGCCGTCAATTTAGAGGCAAGCAATCCTGAAAAAAGGCCGTTCAGCAATATATCTGTATCCTCAGGGGATAGAAATCATCATCCCCGCGCGGAAGAATCTTTTTGTCTATTTTTTCCTCATACTCTGGTTGTTGTCCTGGGCGTACGGTGAAGTATTAATCATAAACAGGCTTTTAAATAACCAAGGCCCACTGGATGCGTTCTTTATATTTTTTGCCTGTGGCTGGACTTTGAGCGGAATGTTTGCCAGCTATATTTGGCTGTGGAACGCCAGGGGTGGTGAAATTATAAGGATATCCGACAGTGAGTTGAAACTATCAAGAGAGTACGTTTGGTTCTCAAGATCGAAGTTCTATGAGACGCGGCATATCAGCAATTTGCGCATCAGTGACCTTTCTCCATCATCACTTACAATGGGTGGTGGCATGGAGTTTTGGGGCTTGTCCGGCGGTACCATCACTTTTGACTTTGGGTCAACTAGGGTGAAATTCGGATTAGGCATAGATGAAACCGAAGCCGGGCATATCATTGAAGTAATTAAGACCCGCTACAAAAATATTGACCCTGTGCCGTAATGGTGTGATTAATTCCGCTAAGATCGAATACATTCTTCCGCTCCTAGCGGATGCGCTATAACCTGTCGGGCAATTCGTCGTAACGCGGTGAACGACTAGTCTGCAATCATCAACAGACAAATGAATTCTGCCCACCGACGCGATCAGGGCAAACCTATTATAGATAATGAACGGATGAGTTTTTACTACTGATACTCAAGATAAAAATCGTCTCTATCCAGGTGCTTCTCCAATGATAACAGGCACTGCTCCGAAGGCATCACTGACCACTGGCCGTTGGTTTTTAGTTCGTACAGGTAATCGTCGTGTTGAAGGTGGAAAACAACCGGCATCGCGTTTTGACAACGATAACCCTCTAGATCACTGATTAATGTATCGACTCTTGCAGCGGTATTTCCATTCAGCTTGATATGTAGCGCCCTGGCATGCGCAAATCGATAATTTTCCAGTAGTTGTACCCTGGCCGCGCGTATTTTGATGCCATTGTTAAAATCGTCGTAGGCTATCCCACCATCGACTACCCAGATTAAGTCTTTTTCAACAATTTCTTCGATTTCCTGAAAAATTTTTGCCGGCACGCGTACTTCTATCCTGGCACTTCGATCATCAAGGGTGACAAACACCTCGCGGCCATTGAAACCATTTTTGCTGCGAACGCTAACCACCAATCCACATACCCTGGTCTGCTGTTCTTTCTGCCGGTAATTGTTGGTTGAAGCTACGCCTGTATTTAGTTTATCCAGCCAATCAGCGAGACTGGTAGGCGCTATTTGCTGAATCTCCTTTTCAACCATTAATAATGGATGCCCAGTGAGGAACAACCCAAGAGCTTCTTTCTCCTGTATCAGGCGATTCTTTTCATCCCAGGCTGCGCAATCCGGTAAAGGTTTAACTACTTCGTCAGGCGTGATTGACGCAAACATATCGGTCATTCCGGCATCGAGGTTATTCCGCCTCTGTTCTGCCGATTGCAAGGCATAAGGCAGGTGGGCCATGAGCGCGGCGCGATTGTCTGAAAAACAGTCCATCGCCCCCGCCTTGATTAATGCCTCGATTAGCTTTCGGTTCGAGCGCGCCGAATTAATACGCTCACAAAAATTATCTAGCGACTGATAAGCCTGACCTTTACGACAGTCGACTATAATCTCAATCGCTCCTTTTCCGACGCCTTTTATAGCACCAAGCCCGTAGAACACAACGCCATCATCGGCAGGTGTGAACTGGTAATCAGACTGGTTGATATCGGGCGGTAATATGCTGAGCTGCATTTTACGACATTCATCGATTAAGGTGACTATTTTATCAGTGTTATCGAGGTCTGCAGATAATACCGCGGCCATAAATTCGGTCGGGTGATGTGTTTTCAGCCACGCGGTTTGATAAGAAACCAGGGCATAGGCGGCTGAGTGAGACTTGTTAAAACCATAACCTGCAAATTTTTCCATCAAGTCGAAAATATAAGTGGCATTATCACTATCGACATTATTGGCCACCGCACCCTCGGTAAAAATAGCACGCTGCTGTTCCATCTCCTCGGCTTTTTTCTTACCCATCGCTCGACGCAACATATCTGCGCCTCCGAGGGTGTACCCGGCTAGAACCTGCGCGATCTGCATGACCTGTTCCTGATATAGAATGACACCGTAGGTTGGTTTCAATATGGGTTCCAGGGCCGGGTGAGGATATTCGACTTTTGAACGACCGTGCTTACGGTTGATAAAATCATCGACCATGCCTGACT
This sequence comes from uncultured bacterium, assembly GCA_965370015.1. Taxonomy (GTDB): domain Bacteria; phylum Pseudomonadota; class Gammaproteobacteria. Next base: position 33,017 of record CBDUSZ010000001.1, read on the forward strand.
GCAATGGTCCTGGTCTGAACAAGGCCACCAATGCAATAATTTCCTCGAAGGTATCCGGCACCAAGCGCCGAATCAGATCTTTCATACCGCGTGATTCGAGCTGGAATACCGCGGTAGTCTGATGGGCCTGTAGTAGCTTAAATGTAGCCGCGTCGTTCAGCGGGATCCGCTCGATCTCGAGTGTTTGCGATGGACTCCGTGCATTGATAGATTTCACCGCCCAGTCGATGATGGTTAGTGTGCGTAAACCGAGGAAGTCAAATTTGACCAGACCTATTGCTTCAACATCGTCCTTATCGAACTGTGATACCAGCCCTGAGCCTCCCTGCTCACAGTATATTGGAGTAAAGTCGGTCAGATCGCCTGGTGCAATCACGACGCCACCCGCATGCTTACCGACGTTGCGAGTCAAGCCTTCGAGTGACAGGGCCATGTTGATTAGCATCGTCACTTCTTCATCCTGCTCGTATAATTCGCGTAGTGCTTCTTCCTGGTCAAGCGCTTTACTCAGCGTAATGCCGACCTCGAAAGGAACCAGCTTGGCAATCCGGTCGACGAATCCGTAAGGATGTGACATCACTCGTCCCACGTCTCGAATGACCGCCTTCGCCGCCATCGTGCCATAGGTAATAATCTGCGAGACCTGGTTTCGGCCATAGTGATCGGCAACGTATTCAATTACCTCGTCACGCCTGTCCATGCAGAAATCGATATCAAAGTCAGGCATCGAGACTCGTTCTGGATTGAGGAATCGTTCGAATAGCAGTTCGTATTCCAGCGGGTCTAGATCGGTAATATAGAGTGCGTAGGCTACTAACGAACCCGCACCAGAGCCGCGCCCGGGTCCCACCGGAATATCGTGTTTCCTGGCCCAGTCGATGAAGTCCATGACGATCAGAAAATATCCGGGAAATCCCATCTGAATAATGACATCAAGCTCGAGCTTTAGCCTGTCAAAATAAGTTTGCCGCTCAATCGACTCCCCCGCTGTGCATTGCTCTTGCAGAAAGGCCAGGCGTTTTTCTAATCCCTGCTCCGACACATGGCGAAAAAAGCTATCGGTGGTATGGCCATCGGGTATTGGATATTCCGGCAGGTAATTTTCATTCAACTGCAATTTGACGTTGCAGGCTTTGGCAATATTGACGGTATTTTCGATCGCCTCGGGGATGTCGGCAAATAGTTCGAGCATTTCATCGTTGCTGCGTAAATACTGTTGCGATGAATACCTTCTCGGGCGTCGTTCGTCCTGCAGGGTAAACCCGGTACAGATACACACCCGAACTTCGTGGGCCTCGAAATCCGTGGCATCAACGAAACAGACATCGTTGGTGGCTACCACCGGCACCTGAAACCGGGTCGAAAATTCAATTGCTGTATGAATATAATCCTCTTCGTAGGGGCGTCCGGTACGTTGTAACTCGAGGAAGAAACGATTCTCGAATATGTCAATCCACTGCTGCAAACAATCGCTCGCGAGTGCTTTATTGTTCATTTTCAGGGCCTGACCGATATCGCCATCGAGACAGGCCGAGAGTGCAATTAATCCATCTGCTGCGCTCTTCAACCATTCGATATTGATCGTTGGTCGGTCTACTAGCTGACCTTCCAGATAAGAGCGTGAAACCAGACGTTTTAGATTCAGGTAACCGGTATCATCCTGACATAATAAAACCAGTCGGCTGAGTGAATTCTTACGCTCTGGATGATGGATCCAGACATCTGCGCCAAATATTGGCTTTATACCACTGGCGGTTGCAGCCTTGAACATTTTGACCACCGCAAACAGATTCGACTGGTCGGTGAGCGCGATAGCAGCCATGCCCCGTTTTCGGGTTTCGACAATCAGAGGCTTGAGTCGTACGGTGCTGTCAAGCAGGGAATACTCGGAATGCAGATGCAGATGGACAAACTGGTTTGCCATTTAGATCAGTTCCCGTACCGGCTTAAAGCTAATCCGATGCACTGGTGAGACTCCGTACTGCTTTAATAATGAACGGTGTAACAGTGTCGGGTAACCTTTGTGCCGGGCAAACTGGTATTGCGGAAATTGCTGGTCGAGTTCTAACATGTGGCGATCTCGGTGTTCTTTTGCGAGGATCGACGCTGCAGAAATACAGGGTTCGTAAAGGTCGCCTTTAATCACAGCGCGCATTTGTAAACCGGGGCAATCAGGTACCCGATTGCCATCAATCAGCGCATACTCGGGCGCTGGATCCAATTGTAGAATTGCTCTTTTCATCGCCAGCAAACTTGCCTGCAATATATTAATTTTGTCTATTTCGACGCAACTGGCTTCACCGATTGCCCAGGCAATTGCATTTTGTTTAATCTGCTGTTCAAGGACACCACGTTTTATTGCGGAGAGCTTTTTTGAATCGGTGAGCCCGATAATAGAATGGGAGTCGCCCAGTATTACAGCAGCAGCAACTACCGAACCGGCAAGTGGCCCTCTTCCTGCCTCGTCGACACCGGCAACTAGTTTCGCATTTGTCATATTATCCATATACAATGTGCGGTATAAATGTTATCAATTTAGCTATGTCTCAGGCACTCAAAGTTGCTGTTATCGGTGTTGGCCATCTAGGGAAGTGGCATGCTGACAAGTATGCTGCCTCACCCGATTGCAAATTGCTAGCGGTCGTCGACAACAATCTGCAAGGCGCGCAGCAAATCGCCGAAAAACATGGGGTCCAGGCATATAGCAACTACCATAGCATTCTTTCCCAGGTCGACGCGATCAGTCTCGCGGTTCCAACCAGCCTGCATTATAAAATTGCGCGCGATATTCTGGAAGCAGGAATTCATTGTTTGATCGAAAAACCGATCACTGAAACGGTCGAAGACGCAACTACACTGATCGAAATCGCACAACAAAATCATCTCGTGCTACAAATCGGACATATAGTACGATTTAACCGTTTGATGATGGATATCGACGAATTGCTGCAGACGCCACGGTTTATCGAATCCACGCGGCTTGCGCCTTTTACCTCGAGGGCAACCGATGTCAGTGTAATTTTTGATCTAATGATTCATGATATCGACATCATCCTGGATTTGATTGACAGTCCTATTCAGCATATTTCCGCCAGTGGAATGTCGGTGTTGTCAGATACCATCGATATAGCCAATGCGCGTATTGAATTCGAGAATCACTGTGTTGCGAATATCACTGCGAGTCGAATCAGCCAGAAACGTGAGCAAAAACTGCGAATATTCGAAAAAAATGCGTACATTTGCGCCGATCTCCAACATAAAATTTTGTCGATTAGTTATAAAGGGAAAACCGATAACGAAGCCGGATTTAAGGACATCGCGCATGAAGAACGCCACTATGATGATAATGACGCGTTGAACCTCGAAATACTGGATTTTATCACTGCAATCAAAACTGGTAGAAGCCCAAAGGTAAGCGGTGAAGATGGTAAACGAGCACTGGAAACCGCTATCGCGATAACATCTCAAATCAAGGCCGCACTATGACCATACCCATGGTTGACCTAAAAGGTCAATATGAAAATCTGAAATCTGAAATTGACCCGGCATTGCTGCAGGCTCTGTCTGAGTCACATTTTATACTCGGCCCGAATGTTCTGGCGTTTGAGCAGGAAGTGGCCGACTACCTCGGAGTCAAGCACGCGCTTGGATGCGCGTCTGGCACCGATGCATTACACCTGGCTTTGCTCGCTGCAGGAATCAGGTCCGGTGATGAAATCATTACCACAGCATTCACGTTTATCGCCACAGCCGAAGCCATTCGATATATCGGCGCAAGCCCGGTGTTTGTCGATATCCAGGCCGATACTATGAATATCGATCCACAGAAAGTGAAAGCCGCGGTTACCGACAGGACCCGCGCAATCCTGCCAGTACATCTGTTCGGCCAGGCCACAGACATGGATGAATTACAGGCAATCGCGCAGCAGCATGACTTATTGATTATCGAAGACTGCGCGCAATCATTTGGCAGTCGATACCGTGGACGAATGACCGGCACCATTGGCCAGGCGGGTGCGTTCAGTTTTTTCCCAAGCAAGAATCTTGGTTGTTATGGCGACGGCGGTTTGATATCCACCAATGATGATGAAATCGCGCAGCAGATTCGAGTATATCGCAATCACGGCAGCAGCCACCAGTACCATCACGATGTGATCGGTTACAACAGTAGATTAGATGAACTGCAGGCAGTAATTCTGCGCACCAAACTGAAACATATCGATGAGTTCAATCAAAATCGCTTACGCGTGGCGCAGGCTTACAATCGACTGCTTGCAGATACTGAACTCGAGCTTCCAGTGATTCCTGATGACCGGGATCATGTGTTCCATCAATACACATTATTAACTGACAATCGTGACCAGCTTCGAGACTCGGTGATCTCGCAAAAAATTGGCTGCGCGGTTTATTACCCGATTCCACTGCATCGTCAAAAGGCACTTGCTGATACCAAAACCCCGGCACTGCCAGTTACCGAGTCCGTTTCTCAACGATGCCTGTCGTTTCCAATCTTTCCCGAGATGACCGATCAGCAAGTTCAAGCTGTTTGTAAAGCGATATTAGACGCCTGATGCCCGCTCCACATGTGATGATACTGGCCGGCGAGGCCTCCGGTGATGCCCATGCTGCTGAATTTGTCGACCATATCAAGCAATTAAACCCCGAAATTTACATCAGCGGCATGGGCACTACCGAAATGAAAAAAGCTGGTGTCGATGTGTTTTTCGACTCGTCAGTCATCGCCGTCATGGGCCTGGTGGAAGTATTGAAACACTGGGGGGATATCAAACTCGCGATGAAGATTGTCAGGCGTCAACTCGAAGAGACCCGTCCCGATTTACTGGTATTAGTCGATTACCCCGAATTTAATTTGAAAATGGCGCGACATGCCCGGGAACTCGGTATTAAGGTTCTTTTTTATATTAGTCCCACGGTATGGGCCTGGCGCCCTAAGCGTATCCATAAAATTGGGCGTTTAATCGATCACATGGCAGTAATTTTTAAATTTGAAAAGGCGTATTATGAGCGTGCAAATATCCCAGTTAGTTTTGTCGGCCACCCACTGGTAGACAAGGTAAAAAGCACCCGCTCGAGTGACGAAGCCCGGCAACAACTGGGACTGGATCAAAATGTAACGGTAATTGGTCTGTTCCCGGGAAGCCGTAACAGCGAGATTGACCTGCTCCTGCCTTTGATGCTTGAAACAGCAAAGCAGATGTACCGGACAAATCCAGAACTGCGTTTTGTTGTTCCGGTCGCTGCGGCCCTGGACTTTGAGGCAATAAAACGCCAATGCGATCAATCGCAGCTCGAAATCGTATTAACCAGGGACGATATATACAACTTGATCACCTGCTGTGACAGTATTATTTCCTGCTCCGGCACTGTAACCCTCGAAATAGCATTACTCGGTGTACCGATGTGTATAGTTTACAAAATGTCGTGGTTGACCTACGCGATCATGAGCCGTTTGATTACGATTCCTTACGTAGGACTGGTTAATATCGTCGCAGGTAAGCCGGTGGTGCGGGAGTTCCTGCAAAAAGATGCGACAGCCGATAGCATTAGCCGGGAAATGTTGAAAATTATCGACGAACAGGCTTATCGCCAACAGATCAAAAAAGACTTGCTGGTAGTGCGAGAAAATCTGGGCGAAGGTGATGGCTCAGGTAAAATGGCAAAACTTGTATTATCGTTTCTTGCATCAACAAACTAAGAAACCGCCGATCGACTCATCAATCAGCATCTGGTGGTAATAATACGCCGACAGGGTGATGCGATCCTACCCCCGATCAGCGTTAAAATAAGCGCAGGGTTGAATGCGTTCGAGCAATTATTTAACCCGCTTGACCAGGCTATTCGCCGAATGAATTCGGCTCCAGGTAAAACCTTATTTTTATTTATTTGGGCCTTTTTCTACCGGATAGTCGGCATCGACCCAGTTTGGCATGCCGCTATGGCTAATACACACCAGGTGTTCCAAACCCTGCAAATTCAGATTCGTAAATGCAGTTTGTGCCCGACGCCCTGAGCGGCAATAAATAAATACTTGCTGGTATTGATTCAATAAATCAATTTGCTCGCTTTCGGTGCCAAGCGGAATATTGCGACTACCGGGCACATGCGCTTTGGCATACTCCTTCGGCGTACGATTATCCACAATTAAACTATGCTGTGGTAGTGACTGCCATACCTGGTACAGGTTATTCATATCAAAATCATGTAGTAAATATCGATGTGGATCGAAATTAATTCCACAACTCATATTAGCGGGAACTGCCTCGTTAATGTTCTTCGGTAAATCCAGGTTCAGATTGTTCATCAAGTCAACAAATACCTGTTTGGAACGATTACCGCCCAGGCGCGAATTCCAGTTTTTTTCTTCGCCTATGGTGGAGGATATCCTGCCGTTATAATCGTGCCCCGGATAAACTCGTACCTCATCCCCAAGAGAAAATAATTTAACCGTGATGCTGTCGTACAAAACAGATGGATCACCGCCCTGAAAATCGGTTCTACCGCAACCTCTAATCAACAGGGTATCACCGGTGAACACCATACCGTCGACGAAGTAGCTGGTGCAGGCGATTGTATGCCCAGGCGTAGCAATGGCTCTAATCTTGTAATTTCCGAGCCTGAGCTCTTCACCGTCTTTTATCGATATGTCGATGGCCTGAATTCCTGAGCTTTCTCCAAACACTATCCTGGCGCCAGTAGTCTGACGAATCTTGCCAGCAGATGTCACATGATCGGCGTGAGGGTGAGTTTCTATCGAGTAGAGTAACTCAACACCCAACTCGTTGATTATCTGCATATCACGATCAAATAATTCTCGCACAGGATCTATAATCGCGCCTTCCTGAGTTTCCGCATCTATCAGCAAATAACTATAGGTACAACTCTCCCGATCGTAGAGTTGTTTCACCATTAATGATGGACGAGTAACAGGAATTGCCATGTTTTAGTTTCTCCTTTAACTTTGCCTCCGTGCACTTAACTGCAGAAGTAATATCGACCGCGATGGTCGAGGTTGTTTAAAAATATACCAGGTAGAATTCAGTGTATTTATTAATGACTTATTTGCGTAGCATTTTAAAACTGAATCTATATTATTCCGCCCCATGAACTTCGAATACTACATAGACCTGGTACGGACAAATAAATTCATTTTGCCAGTATCGATTTTAGTGCTACTTATAATCTTCATTTTGATTATTAACTGGAGAAATTTACGTAGTCAATGGTTTGAATGGCGTACCCGTCGTTGTCTCAACCAAATCGGTATCAAACAGTTGAAAAATGTCATCTGCGCCGATGGACTCGATGGTAACTTCAAAATTGACCGGCTGGTAATGCTGCACAATTCGATACTGTTAATTGCGTTTAAACCCTATTCGGGAAACATATATTGTGCTGAAGGCATACCCGAATGGACTCAGCTAATTGATCAAAAAAGCTACAAATTTTCTAACCCGCTTTACGAACTGGAAAACCAGGTCGTTGCGATACAGAACCTGGTGCCGAAAGTAACTGTTCGTGGCATGCTATTTTTTGATCACAGCGCCACATTTCCCAGGGGACATCCAGACACTGTCATGCATCCGGGAAATATTCCCGAATTTTTTCTGCGATCAGATTGTCCTGAACCCCAGCTTGATATAATGCAGTCGTGGAAAACGCTCCTGGAACTGCCGCCAGCAGGCAATCAATCGGCTGTCGCATAAAGCTTGAAATGTTTCAGGAGAACAGACAGAATGTCGATGTTACGTTAAAGAGCCAAGTATAAAATAATCTGATCACTTGCCTCGAACCTGATCCTCAATCATAAATACAAAATTAAAAACATAAAACTGGAGAGATGCAATAATGAAACGTCGTGATGTACTAAAAGGTGGCGCCGCCGCTCTTGCTGGTGCCGCCGCTGTAGTATCCGCACCCGCTATAGCCGCAAAGAGAATCGAAATAACAATGGTTTCGACCTGGCCTAGAGACTTCCCTGGTCTCGGAACTGGCGCACAAAGATTTGCCGAACGACTGACCGCTATGACAGATGGTCGCATTAAAGTTAATTATTTTGCTTCTGGTGAACGCGTTAAAGCTTTTGATTCGTTTGACGAAGTCGCTTCTGGCAACGCACAAATGTACCACGCTGCGGACTACTACTGGAAAGGCAAGCACCCGGGATGGGCTTATTTTACCGCAGTTCCTTTTGGCATGACTTACACCGAAATCAATGCCTGGATGCAATTTGGGGGCGGTCAGGAGTTACACGATGAGTTAGCTGCAGGCTATGGCCTGAAATGCCTGCCCTGTGGTAACACAGGTGTCCAGATGGGCGGCTGGTTCCGTAAAGAAATGAATTCAGCATCTGATTTCAAGGGTCTAAAAATGCGTATACCAGGGCTTGGTGGCGACGTAATTTCGAAACTTGGCGCATCTCCGGTTTCCCTGCCCGGTGGTCAGATTTATGAAAACCTGGTATCGGGTGCGATCGATGCGACCGAATGGGTAGGTCCCTGGAACGACGCCTTCATGAAATTCTACGAAGCAGCCAAGTATTATTATTACCCTGGGATGCATGAACCAGGCGCACAGCTATCACTGGGCATAAACAAGAAATTCTGGGATGGGCTGAACAAGTCCGACCAGGCAATTATCAAGGCTGCGGCAGAAACTGAAAACTCGGTTATGATGTCCGAGTACAATGCTAAAAATGGTGCTTCACTTGCCAGTCTGATCGCCGATCAAGGTGTCAAGCTGCGTAGTTTTAACGATGATATTTTTGATAGTTTTGGCGAGGCCGCAGAAGAAGTCTTCGAGGAAGTTCAACAGCACAGTCCTTTCGCCAAGAGGATTCATCAAAGTTTCGTGAATTCACGTAACGAAGTGGGTGCCTGGGCAAAGATTTCAGACCAGGCCTATGTGCAACAACGTAACCGCGTATTGGGTCTATAAGCTCCTTCACTGGTGTTAAGGATATAGCGGAGTCTTCGGACTCCGTTTTCTTTCGCCTGATGAAAAATCCACCTACATGCTTGCCAGTCATCAAATCGCATTAATTAGCCGCGGTCTGGCCTACATGATGGTCAGCGCTTTGTTTCTTTATTTAATTAATAATTATCTGGTTTACTGGCAAGATATGCCGGGGACTTTTCAACTGTTGTCGCATTACGGGTTTGCCGGGCTGGAGACGCTGGATTCACCGCTCGGGGCAAAGCAAATTACCCAGGGCTGGATTCAGTTTGTTTTTTATTTATCTATACTGATCCTGAGCTTTGGTTACGCGCTCAAGACGACTAACCGCAGTCTGTTGCAGGATTCGGCAAGATTCGCGGCGTTGGTTGCCTATATTATCAGGCTATCTTTCTGGTCGGTATTGCTGATTGGCTTTACCGATATGATCATTTCATTATTGAGGGTGGAGAATTTTCTCGAATTCTGGGTGGGTGATCATCTTAAACAACAATTGGGTCGGCCAATTTTTCGCGGTACCTACGTACATTACCCCCTGATTATGCTATCCGCTTTTCTCGCCGCACGGTTTCGTTCAGTAAGCTTTTCCTGGTTGGCAATCATGGTGGTACTGACTGAATTTTCAATCGTCATTACGCGTTTTGTATTTTCATACGAGCAAGTCTATATGGGCGACATTGTTCGTTTCTGGTATGCAGCACTGTTTTTATTTGCCAGTGCCGCTACCCTGGTAGAAGAAGGACATGTTCGAGTGGATGTGCTTTACGCCGGATTTAGTCGCAGAAAAAAGGCGTGGATTGATACGACCGGATGCCTGATGTTCGGTATCCCCATTTGCTGGGTGATCTTGATGCATGGCATGGGCGGTAAGGGCAACAGTATCAATAGCCCTTTACTCAGTTTTGAAATTTCGCAGAGCGGCTACGGCATGTATGTGAAATATCTAATGGCCGGATTCCTGGTGGTTTTTGCAGTTTCAATGCTGATTCAGTTCGTCAGTTTTCTGTTATTTAACATAGCCGAATTGACCAATCAGTCAAATGATCCGGAAAGGCCCAGTTACATGCAACTGATCGCTTCCAGCAAATCTGAATAAACCATGGAATTATATTTTCTTCTCTTGTTAGTCCTGATCATGGCAGGCGCTTTGATATCTGGATTTCCTGTAGCCTTCTCGTTACCAGGAGCCGCGATCATCTCGATTGGGGTAGCTGCCCTGTGTGGATACCTGTTCGAAGGCAATACGGATGCTTACTTTGTGCTCGGCGGTCCGAACCAGTGGCTTAGTGCCGGTGTTACCAATTTCCGCAGTTTATACTGGAACGTCGAGCGCGATACGCTAATAGCGATTCCGTTGTTCGTATTTATGGGCATTATGCTTCAGCGTTCGAAAATTGCCGAAGACCTGCTGGTAGCAATGGCCCAGCTATTCGGCCCAATCCCGGGCGGACTCGGTATTTCCGTGGTATTTGTCGGTGCCCTGCTCGCGGCCACCACCGGTATTGTCGGTGCTACTGTCATTGCCATGGGACTTATCTCACTGCCGGCAATGCTACGTAATAACTATTCCAAATCACTTGCCTGTGGAACTATTTGTGCGTCGGGTACGCTGGGACAAATTATCCCACCTTCAATTGTACTCATCATTCTTGCCGATCAACTTTCCAATGCTGCCGATCAGGCCGCCACCGCACGCAAAACCCTATACAGGGAAACGACTGGCAGTTTCTCCATGCCGGGAGAATTTGATGTCATTTCTGCCAGCGCTGGGGATATGTTTATGGGTGCTTTTATCCCTGGACTCATCCTGGTGGGGCTTTATATGGCTTATATATTAATCACGGCGTTGGTGAACCCCGAAAAAGCGCCACCGATACCATTTGCAGGCAGTTATGATCGAAAGTTTATCCTCAGCGTGTTAATGGCGTTAATACCGCCCTTAACATTAATTTTTATCGTCCTCGGCTCAATTATTCTTGGTGTTGCTACAGTCAATCAGGCGGGTGCTATCGGTGCTATCGGTGCCCTGGTGATGGGTAGTTACAGACTCATGGAGGGCAAACCGCGCGCCTATTATCCTGCCTTTATGACGGTGATTTCTATAATCGTTATTATCATATTACTAAATACCTTTAATCTTAACATCAAGAATATTCAGAACAGCTTCGATGCTTTCGGCATATTCCTCGCCTGCCTGGCGGTGCTGACTTTACTAATCGCCATTGGCTGGAGTATCTGGCGTGCTTACAATATCGAAAACACGCTTCAGGGCGTGATGATGGAAACCGCTAAAACCACATCGATGGTATTCATCATATTGATAGGTGCGGCGATGTTGACATCGGCATTTCGTGGCTTTGGCGGTGAAGTGCTGGTGAAAGAATATCTGACAAGTTTACCGGGGGGGTTCTGGACTCAATTCATCGTCGTCATGGCGGTCATCTTTTTTCTCGGCTTTTTTCTTGATTTTATCGAAATCGCGGTTGTCGTAGTTCCAATCGTCGCGCCCATTTTACTCGCCGATCCAGGTGCTAATATTACCGCCGTGTGGCTCGGCGTAATGATAGGACTCAATATTCAAACCTCGTTTTTAACACCACCTTTTGGGTTTGCCTTATTTTATTTGCGCGGTGTTGCTCCACCCAGTGTGAAAACCCTGCAAATATATAAAGGTGCTGCCGCGTTTATCCTACTGCAGTTGATCGGTCTTGCGATCGCTGGCGCCTTCCCCAGCCTGGTAAATTATTTACCCAACAAAACCCATCTGACTTCAGAAACCGCACCACCACCGAGCAACCCTAAGCTACAAGCGTGTCTCGAGACATTGGTATTTGCCGATTACGACACCAACAAGGAAAACATCCTCGCTGGTATTGAACGCATCAAGTCGGTCAACACGATTTATTTACCAGAGATCTATCAATCTGCATTAAACCAGAGCTACGCGAATGCAGGAAAATCTTTTGCTTTAGTAAGGCAGGTACGTGAGAATGCAAATCGCATCGAAGAATATACACCTGATTATCGACCCTTGCACGTCCAGGTGAGAACCCTTCAAAAACAGATTAAACGTCTAGATAATCGAATTCAAGCTCTCGATCAGAAACGCCTAAGACTCGAATTTAGCGAAGTCGATTCGGAATCTAAAGTTGCAACCATCCTGGATCAAATAGAATCGCTGGAAACAGCGCGTACCGATCTGGAGAAACAAATTCCACATAATTGGCAAACTGCCCGCGATAAGTTTGAAACCCTCGCCGCAAGCGAAAGAAAGTCGCGGCAGAAATATCGGCGTAATGCTGATGAAAGTTATGAATCGATTAAATCGATGCTGAAAATGATAAGCGAATACGATGCATTCAATTCCCTGCGATACCGGCTACCGCCGATGCAGGCAATCATAGAACAGGAATCCCCGCAAAATGCAATGATCGCACTCAAAGCGCTCGGGGCGGAATTTGATTTATTGACGAATGCCAATCTGGTTAAATCGAAGCTATCGAAAGCACGTCGCGCGCTGCGCGGTAACAGTCCAGACGCGGAAAAAGCTGTTGAACAGCTCAAGATAGCTATCGAAAATCTTGATGCCGAAATCGAGTGGCGTGGTCGAGCAGTGGGTGAACTGAAACCACAACTCGAAGCTTATGATCTTGCAATCCGGCAAACTATCGGCATGCGGTTACAAGATCGCCTGACAACCGATCAAGCTAAGAATATCGCTGAATGCCTGGCTGTACACAAAGATATTTCACTATATTTCTAACCGTGTGAATACCTCTCCCACCACGCACCGATGCATCAACTAGATTTGTTATACCGAATAGTTGGGGTGATATTCCCGATATTTAGCATTGTCGTCGCTGGTTTTGTCTACAGCCGGTTTTTCAGGCCTGACATGTCGACAGGCAACCGCATCAACATGGACATTTTCACCCCAGCGCTGATCTTTGACATCATGTCGGCGAGTGATTTTTCCCTGGCCAGTTATGGAGGGCTAGCTGGTGCCGCACTACTGGTAATGCTCGGTTCCGGCCTAATCGCCTGGCCATTAGCGCGATTGTTTGATTTTCAGTGGAAAACTTTTGTACCCCCGATGATGTTCACCAATTCCGGCAATATGGGGTTACCACTCATATTACTGGCATTTGGTGAAGCGGCGCTACCAGCCGCGATAGTTTTGTTCGCGCTGGAAAATTTTCTCCATTTCACTCTTGGACAACAGTTGATTAACCACCGCGCAGCGATTGTTTCGCTGTTAAAAAATCCGATGGTGATTGCCACTGTCTGCGGTATTAGTTTTGGTATATTTAAAATCGATTTTTCAGAATCCGTGCGGGTTCCTATCCATATGCTCGGACAAATTTCGATACCATTAATGCTTTTTTCATTGGGCGCGCGGCTCACCGAAATTGATTTTAAAGACTGGAAAATTGGCGCCGTAAGTGCCCTGGTATGCCCTCTCAGCGGTGTTTTGATAGCGATGCTGATTCTACCCCTGTTTTCCCTTCCGGCTGAGCAAGTCCCTATTTTATTACTGTTTAGTATCCTGCCACCCGCAGTTTTAAACTACATAGTAGCGGAGCAGTTTAATCAGCAACCCCAGCTAGTTGCCTCTATAGTTTTGATGGGAAATTTGGGTAGTCTGGTGACAATCCCAACAATTCTCTGGTTTATTCTATAAATCAGCGTGTAACACCAGCATCACCGCTTGCATCCGGCATACGGGCTAACCCATCAATTCTAAGACCAGGTTTTAGAACATGGTTTCCACCACTTAATTCGAGAATATATTTAGAAGATTTTGATACTCCGTAGACAGGACAGGGGTCTGAAGTACAAGGAAGTAGTTTTTTTACGCTGATTATTTCGTTTTTTTCATCGAGCCAGATAACCGTTAAGGGTATCAGGGTGTTTTTCATCCAGATGCGATGATCACCAGATCGGGGGAATATGAATAGCATTCCTTGCCGCTCGTCCAGGTGTTTTCGAAACATCAACCCGCGTCTGCGCTGGGTTACAGATTGCGCAATTTCGAGTAAATATTCTTCCCCATTTAAAATCAGTTGTGTTTTTTTAAAAATTACCTCGTTGGCAATGACTGGTTTGATTAGCACTGAAAACAGGATAATGACGGTCATCACAAAAGCATTATCAGGGACGAATTTTACAGGATTTGGAATGCGCATTTATTTTGCTCCGATTATAGTTGCTCTGATACCAATTTTGACTCACGTTGATATCTGATTTCGAGGCCAACAGCAGATCCCATGCAAAGGAGGAATTAGTCAAAATAGTAGTATTTTGTGCATTAATTCACATTTACCTAGAGCAACTCATTAAAGTTTATTCTAATATAAATCCTTCACAAACTTGATTTTATTGATAATTTCGCTATAACTAATAAGTCCAGTTCTGTGACGCAGTTCAATATTTAGGTAGATTTCTCTCGATAATATCAGGAATCGACCCGGAGTTGACCGTCCTAACTTTAATAGAGTCAATGTGGGGTTAAAATTGATCTCGAATAAAGATAACACCAGTAATCTCAAGAACCGCTCGAACGTCGAGCCATACGAAAACGCTCGCCGACTTAGCGTGCTACGCCGCCAACGAAAGGTTTTAATCGTTGATGACGAAAGCACAGGTCGGACTATTCTGTCCAAGATCATTCAACAGGTCGAAAATGACATTAAAGTAGAGGCGTTTGATAATCCACTGGAAGCTTTAGACTGGTTAGACAATAACCATCCCGATTTGATTATCACTGATTACCGAATGCCTGACATGAACGGGATTGATTTAATTCGCAAAATTCGTGAAAAACAGGGCAGTCAGGACATTCCTATCATGATGATTACGGTCGTCAGCGAAAAATCAGTTCGCTACGATGCACTCGAAGCGGGTGCCACCGCATTTTTAACCCGTCCTATCGATCAAATCGAATGCCGTACCAGCTGTCGTAATTTGTTGAAGTTGCACGAACAGCAAGCGATCATCCAGGATCGTGCCGAATGGTTGGCGCGACAGGTTGAAGTCGCAACACAACAAATAGTATCGCGCGAAAAAGAAACCCTGCTACGACTGGCGAAAGCTGGTGAATACCGCGACGAGGTTACCGGCTATCACGTGGTTCGAATGGCAAAATACTCGCGCCAAATTGCCGAGGCACTCGGATTGAGCGAAAGAGAATGTGACGAAATAGAATATGCGGCACCAATGCACGACATCGGCAAAATTGGAATTTCTGATGAAGTACTGCTAAAACCGGGGAAATTTGAACAACAGGAGTGGCTTAAAATGCAACAGCATACGACGATAGGCCATGCCATCTTGTCAAACAGCCAATCTCGTTATATTCAAACCGGTTCGATCATAGCGCTAAATCACCATGAAAGATTTGACGGTACAGGGTATCCCCATGGTATTGCTGGAAAAGATATCCCGCTGGTAGCACGCATTGTTTCGATAGCGGACGTTTATGACGCCCTGGTCTCGATACGACCCTATAAAAAGGCCTGGACTGTCAATGATGCCCAGGATTATCTAGAAAAACATGCTGGCATACAGTTCGATCCAGTCTGCGTCGAAGCCTTTTTTGAACGCATCGATACCATCAACAGCATTCACGAAAATTTCAGCGACAACAAATAATCGTCGCTGATCCGTCAAAATGGAATTAGAAAAAAAGAAAGCTAATTTGCTTACCAGGCTGAATCAACGGTTATCAAGAACCGGTGATTCTGAACCCGAGCAAGCTAAACTTCGCCTGGCTATCGGTGTATTGCTTGTTCTTTATTTTTGTTTCCCCTGGTCTGGGTACGAGACCTTTGCAATTTCTTTAACGTCATTCCCTAGCTTAATCACGCTTGCTTACTACACATTTGCCCTCCTTATTTTTCTGGCCATAGTTAGAAAGCCAATTGCTTCACCTGTAAGAAGGGTTTGTGGAGCTTCGCTTGACATGATATCGCTGTCAATTGTGATGTACCACTCCGGTGGCGACAGTGTACCGCTTTTTGTACTTTATTTATGGGTGATACTGGGAAATGGATTTCGATTTGGCACCCGGTATCTATATATCTCCCAGGGTATTGCTATCGCCGGGTTCGTTATTGCAGCTTCATTCGGCAGTTATTGG
>CBDUSZ010000002.1:0-47261 GCA_965370015.1 uncultured bacterium
GAAATGGACCCTGACTGGTTGACCGGGTTGCTGGAGGAGCGATCTAAACAACAGGTGTCTACATAACGCTCCGGCAAAGCTAAAGCTGCGTCGAGCTCTTAGCGCCAAAGGATTAAGAATTTCGGAAAATTCATACGATTGTAATACGGTTAAAACTTTGCATTTACCGGTTCGTTTGCAGGCCAACCGGCTTTCCTGTCAATGGCGCCTGACTTTTGCGTCGCGGCCAGACCCAGGTTAATTTTTATTGCCAAAATTAGTTTGTCTCAAGATGCCGCTATATATCTCACTGTCACCAACCACTCCGACGAGTTTATCGGAATCTACCAACAGTACTGGCCAGCCCGTGTGGTGACGGATTTCTATATTCCAGCGCATCTTCATGTGAGACGGAGCAATTACCAGAACATCATCTCCAAGGTCTTCTACCTTCGTTTCGCTATCACAGTTTTCAATTCGAATTGGCTGTCCATCGAAGCTGGCAGTAACAGGTTTATCATCGCTATCTAGAGTTACCCGGATGTGGCCCTTGTTATCCAGTATGACATCTTTGCCATCACGCCTGAGATCTGCCAGCGGGGTCATGAAAGAAGCCCCCTGGAGCACATTCAATGGATTCATGTGGGCAACAAAATCGGCGACATATTCGTTAGATGGGTTTAGCACGATATCTTCCGGCTCCCCATATTGGACGATGTGGCCTCCATCCATGATAGCGATATGGTTACCAATTTTCAGTGCTTCATCGAGATCATGGCTGACGAAAATAATAGTTTTTTTCAGTTCACGCTGTAAATCCAGTAGGAAATCCTGCAAGTGATTGCGGATTAGCGGGTCAAGCGCAGAAAACGGCTCATCCATTAACAGAATATCTGCATCCGTGGCAAAGGCACGGGCAAGGCCCACTCGTTGCTGCATGCCACCCGATAACTCGTGTGGGTACTTGTCCTTCCACTGGAATAGATCAACCAGTTCAAGCTTTTCATCGACAATGGGTTCCCGATCCTGCTTGTTCATACCCTTTAATTCCAGACCCAGGCCTACATTTTCTTCCACCGTCCGCCAGGGCAACAAGGCAAATTGTTGAAACACCATGGCAATTCGACTCATGCGCATGTCGCGCAGTGTAGTGGCATCACAATTAGCTATATCCACCTGCCCGCCTTGATGGCTGACCAGTACTTGACCTCTAGTCACTTTATTCAGGCCATTGACCGCGCGCAGCAATGTAGACTTGCCAGAACCGGATAGCCCCATGAGCACGCAAATCTCCCCTTCATGAATATCGATACTGGCGTTTGCCACGCCGAGGACAGCATCGGTTTGTTCCAGAATAGTCTCGCGGGTACCACCAGCATCCAACAATTCAATCGCGCGTGCTCGCGCTTCGCCAAAGATAATATCTACTTTCTTAAAAGAAATAGCTACCGGGCTTTTTGTCTCAGGCATGATTATTTCTTTTTCTCCTTTCTTTTTTCCGGCAATTTACAAACCCGATCCATGATGATGGCCACGATTACAATTGCGATGCCCGCCTCAAAACCCTTGGCCGGATTGACCTGGTTGATAGCCCGAAGGATCGGAATACCAAGACCCGGTGCAGCCACCATGGAAGCGATTACCACCATAGATAGCGACAACATAATAGTTTGTGTCAATCCCGCCATGATATTCGGAATCGCTGAAGGAATTTCAACTTTCCATAACAGCTGTTTTTTCGTCGCCCCAAAGCTTTCTGCCGCCTCGATTAAAGCCTCAGGCGTGGAAGACACACCTAAATAAGTCAACCGAATGGGTGCTGGTACCACAAAGATTACCGTCGCTACTACACCCGGTACCGGGCCAAGTCCAAACAGGGTAAGTGCCGGTATCAGATACACAAACGTTGGAATGGTCTGCATCATGTCTAGAATGGGGCGGATAGACATCCAGAGTTTCGGTCGGTGTGCCGCGGCGATACCGATCGGAACGCCGATGGAGACACAAAGCAACGTCGCCCAAATCACTAACGACAGGGTTTCCATGGTATCTTCCCAGTATCCCAGATTGATAATCAACATCAGCGATACAACGATGAATAGCGATATTTTCCAGGATCGATGTAACCAGTAGGCCGCCCCTGCCATCAATGCGATCATTGCCAGCGCCGGGATCGAAAGCAACGCAGCTGATGTCCAGTCAAATACCGTTTCCAGTGCGATAGTGAACCCGTCAAACAGCCAGAAAAGATATTCATTTAAAAAATCAACGAAGTCAGCGAGTAATCTGCCGATCGGTATTTTGTTACTTTCCAGCCATTCCATTTTGTTAACCTCAATGTAATGCGATTGCAATAGGCGTCTATTACCGACAAACCAGATAGAGCGGCTTTAATCAGGCCGCTCTATCTGTTTATTACCAGGGATCTTACTTATTCAAGCGGGCTTTGACTGCAGCCACTGCATTACCTCCACTCATTGTAGTAACGCCATTTAGCCAGCCATCGAGAACACCCACATTGGCCTTCAACCAGGCAATAGCTGCGTCATCAGGTTCCTGACCATCGTCGAGAATAGCACCCATGATTTCGTTTTCCATCGCCAGACTAAACTGCAAGTTGGTAAGCAACTTGCCTATATTCGGGCATTCGCCTGAAAAACCTTTGCGTGTATTGGTATAAACATCCGCACCGCCATAATTCGGACCGAAGAAATCATCGCCCCCTGACAAGTAGGTCAGATCAAAATTAGCATTCATCGGGTGTGGAGCCCAACCCAGGAACACCACCATCTTACCGCGTTTCTCGGCGCGAGACACTTGAGACAGCATACCCTGTTCAGAGCTTTCAACAACATCAAAACCTTTCAGTCCAAAGGCATTGCTGGCAATCATGTCCAGGATGATGCGGTTGCCATCATTACCCGGCTCGATGCCATAAATTTCTCCATCCAGTTCATCCTTAAATTTTGCAATATCGGCAAAATCTTTGAGGCCAGCATCAGCCGCTTTTTTATTTACCGCCAGGGTATATTTAGCTCCTGTCAAATTGGCAGGCTGTACAACTTCTACTGTACCTGCATCCCGATAAGGTCCAAGGTCGCCTTCCATGGTTGGCATCCAGTTACCCAGGAAGACATCAATGTCACCTGTCTCCAGGCTTTTATAAGTCACCGGAACTGACAGCACTTTAACGTCCGGGCTATAACCCAGTCCTTCCAGCACCACACTGGTTGCTGCAGTAGTTGCAGTAATATCCGTCCAGCCTACATCGGACAAATTAACAACCTTACAGCTTGCCGGATCTCCCGACATAGCAGTGCCAGTTAAGGCTAAAAATACGGCTCCTGTAAGGACCGTGCGAAAAATTATTTTATTTACCATGGTTTTCATCTCCAGGAAGGTTAAATATTTATTAGGGAAGCAGCCAGGAATTTTATTTTGCCGCTATTCAACCACCATGGCGAATTCACGACCAATATATATCCGAATGCGGCTGATAAATTAATGAAAAAATCCATGAATAGCAAGCTAACTCTGCAGAGCTTGCACGAATCGAAGAAATATATATTTCGGATATCGTGTTATCACCGAACTAGTAGTGAAGCGAGAGCTCTGACATCATCGAATTTGAACCAATAATTGCCGTAAAAACACCAGTCTGAATGCACAAAACTGCTATCCAGTCTGTAGCGGTTACCAGTCGATCAACTGGCGCTGTCGATAAAAACCACCGCTTAGGTCGGCATCTGCCAGGGTCGCAAGCCAGACGGTAGTATCTACACCCTGCTCAGGTGAGAGAACAGCATTAGACCCACCCATATCGGTTCGCACCCAGCCTGGGCAGACCGCATTAATCGCGATAC
This sequence comes from uncultured bacterium, assembly GCA_965370015.1. Classification (GTDB taxonomy): domain Bacteria; phylum Pseudomonadota; class Gammaproteobacteria. The sequence goes on from CBDUSZ010000002.1 coordinate 3,843, forward strand.
CACTACCGTCGAGTTCGGCGGCAAATATTGCTGTCACCGCGTTCAAAGCGGTTTTGGAAATTCGATAACCCGGATTTTGACCGCCCATATCGGACAACTGGCCCATACCCGAAGAAATATTAACGATCCGACCATAACCGGCCTGCTGCATCAACGGTAATAAAGCCTTGATCAGCATCATTGGTGCGATGGTATTCACTTCAAGAGATTTTCTAATAACCTCAACATCCGCATCGCAGATATCAGCCGGGCTATTGCTACCACCATCAATCATGATACCCGCATTATTAATGAGTACGTCTACCCTGCCGTGGGTGTTTCGAAGGTAACTGGCCAGCGCTTCGATATCAGATTGTGATGTCATTTCAAGTTTTACCGCCTCGACCGAATGACTTTGGCGGCACAAGGCCCTGGCTGCCAATTTTCCAGATTTCAGATCTCGACTCGCGAGCAATACGTGGAATCCTTTTTCGGCAAGCGCCTGGCAAGTCGCCAACCCCATACCTCGATTGCCCCCGGTAACCACCGCAACAGGTTTCTGGTTCATCAATTTTTCCTGCAATTGTCTTATTTCCCACAGTATACTCGATTCATCTGGAAGTTCTCCCAGGGGCTTGTCGAACCTGGGATGGGCTAAGCTAGTGCTATTTTGTCCACGGCCGGTTTGGAAATACCCGCCTCAGGACAACAAATTGCGCGCAGCACCCAACCCGAAAAATGACGAACGAGGGTCAAAGTAGTGAAAGAAAACAGCTATAAAGCTATTAACGATGAGTCCTGTGGTTGGCAACACACGACGACTGGGGCACCATCATTTCCGCGCCTCGAAGACGATATACACGCTGACTGGGTAATAGTTGGCGCAGGATTTACCGGTATCGCAGCTGCCTATCGTATCGCCGAACTACATCCAGGCGATTCAATTATTTTACTCGATGCGGAATTGGCCGGTAAAGGTGCCAGTTCGAGAAACTCCGGATATATCGTCGATATTACGATGAACGATGGTGGTTCAAACCAGGCCGATGATCAAACCCAATTAGCCAAATCAAAATTGAACCTGGCCGGGCTTCATTTACTGCGAACCCGCGTTAAACAATACGGTATCAATTGCGACTGGGATGAATCGGGGAAATTTCATTGCGCGGCGAGTAGTCGCAATATCCCAAAGCTACATGCTTTTGAAAAACTGCTCAGCCAATCCGGTCTACCCTACAAGGTCTGGCACAAAGACTCATTAAGCCAGCGACTTGGCACCACATATTATCAACAGGCTATCCAGACCATGTCTGGTGTGCTGGTAAACCCCGCGGCGCTGGTAAATGGTTTATTAGAAAATCTGCCACCTACTGTGCATTTGTATGAATACTCTGCGGTTCTGGATATACAACACACCAGGAGTATTCGTTTAACCACGGCGAGTGCTACAGTAACAGCGGATAGAGCCATTATTGCGGTAAATGCCTTAATGCCGAAACTTGGCCTTAAACGTAACCGCGTATTTCCACTCACCCTCACCGCCAGCCTGACGCGGCAATTGAAGCAGCAGGAATTTGACACTATAGGCCAGCCAGATCCCTGGGGAGTGTTATCAGTCAGTTCGATGGGGGCGACGGTACGCCTCACTAATGATCACAGGATTTTGGTACGCAATACGGTTGAATGGTGGCCTAAATTAACCATGGATAATGACGAACTGGCAAGCAGGCGCGAAAAAAACCAGCTTGGGCTGAGGAAAAGATTTCCGCAATTAACCCAACTCGAATTTGAGTACACCTGGTCGGGTAACGTTTGTATTAGCCGAAATTCAAAACCGGTGTTCGAAAAAAATGGAGACAATTTATTTTTAGCCGGTTGCTATAACGCCGGAGGTATCGCAATGGGCAGTTTGTTTGGAAAGCTGATTGTCGACTATGCACTCGACCAGCAGTCAGAAGAATTGACACAGGTGCTCAATCAGAAAAAACCCAACATCATTCCCCCTCGCCCATTTCTCGACCTGGGGTTGCAGGCCAGGCTTGCAGTAAACCGCTACCAGGGGCGGTTCGAAGCCTAGGCGACTCACTGCTATCGAGTGATGGATCGCTTAATTAACTTCTAATTGACACCTGGTTAAAAATTCGAAAACTGAATTGGTGATCGCGGCTACCGGATCGTACCCGGAAATGCCCCCAGGCTGGTGAGAGTGCTGAGTAATTGAGTACACATCACGCTATCGACCATCCCTGCATAGCGACTCTCTGCATTGACAATGAGGTTTTTTGCCACCTCAAGCCTACTTGCCTGCATCGCAAAATCAGCATAAAAAATAGTTTTCGAGACATCCGGTAAAACAAATTGCGGGCTGATTTTCTGGCATTTTTCAATATAAGCCAGGGCTCGACCATGACGCCTGTCCTGGTCTAACAGGTCAATGATCAGTCGACCCATGCACAGCAGGGTTCTGGAGGGGCCCCATTCATTGATACGTTCATACAGGGCTTCATAATCGTGTATAGAGCAGTCATATTTATCTAGCAATGATGCGATCGCCTCGCTATCGCGATGGGTTGTTACTAATCTATACAGGGCTCCCATGTATTTGTCGTGTGCCCTGGCGACATTTCGTTGTGCCTGTTGTTGATCGAGTTGTTTTCTACCCCGAATCGATCTCGCATGAGACGCACCGAATTGTTGTTCATTTTTCATCTCCTCTATTTCATCCGCCAGCGCTTCGCTGGTTTCTTCGCGGCGCTCTTTCAACCACAGGTAACCATACAAATATCCTGCAACACCTCCCGCCACATGAGCAACTACATTAATACCGCCATAATAATCCGCGCTCAACAGTGTCCAGGTATCCAGACCGATATAGATTACCGCTAATACCCAGGCAGGCACGTAAAATGTTTTCCAAAAAACAATATACCACCAGAATACGCGGATTCGAGCCCGCGGCATCAAATACGCAGCCAGACCCATCATCCCGGTTACAACACCGGAGAAGCCAAGCGTGGGAATCGCATCCGAGTCGCCAATTAAAATGGAAATTGAGTAACTGATCCCAACCACAAAGGAAATGAATAGCATGATCCAGATGTATCGAAGTTTATTGCCCACTAATAGCTCTAACGCGGGTGCAAACGCGAGAAAGAAAATAATATTACCCGCCAGATGCATCAAATCACCATGAATCAATGCGGAAGAAATCATCTTCAATGGATTCCAGGAATCCGGGTAATACATCAGACTTTCAGTGATTGAAAAAGTCATTTGGAAATAAAATATGATGCAGCACAGTAGAGTGACGAAGTAAGTAACTATCGGAGGTCTGGCCAGTGTAAGTGCAGTACTATAGGGGATAATAATCATGGCTGGTTCTGCGTGAGCACGATTTTAATTATATTGCCTTCTGTCTTCATTAATCACTTCAGCCGTGTTTGTGTGGGATCATAGCGCAGCATTTATATATCAGGAACTCAAACGATATGAGCAATTACCTCTGGTTCTTTGTAGCAGCATTATTTGAAATTGCAGGATGTTATAGCTTCTGGGCATGGCTTCGCCTGGGGAAAAGTATTTACTGGCTAATTCCTGGAATTATTAGCCTGGCATTGTTTGCATTTATTCTTACAAAAGTTGATTTACAATTCGCCGGCAGATCGTATGCGGCTTACGGCGGCGTTTATATTGTATTATCGCTGGTATGGCTGGCCTTTATCGAGCGCAGCCGTCCATTACTATCTGACTATATCGGTGCCTTAGTTTGTTTAATTGGGGCAACAATAATTTTGTTTGGTCCTCGTTTATTAACTAGCTGAATACGGGTGTTAATATCACTACCATGTTCCTAATAACATGGAGCGTATCTTTTTTTAAATTTCGGCCGAAATTAAAGAACCAAATCGACCTGAATATGCTATAGATAAGGCTAACTCGAAACAAAAAGCATTAACCCGATTACCTTACAGGCCCCTCATTGGATCAGCATCGCAGACTATATTTTTCTTTATTCATCATTCTTTGTTTTTTGGTCGCCTTATTGTCGTCTCAAAATTCCAGTGTGCGCTGGCTGGATGCACAGATGTTCAGTCTTGCCAGTAATTTGCTACCTGCGCAAACCACTACAAATAAATTTCGCGTTGTACAACTGGATGAGTCCCAACTGCAAAAACCAGAAGGCATACGCAAACTGCGCTCTTTGCTACGAAAGCTAAAAAAGTCTAAGGCGGCAGAAATTGTCTGGCTGAGTGACGATTTCCCACAAATGGACTATGAGCAAGCTGGCAATACTAATAAGTGGAAATCGACCCAGGGTGAACGCAATAAGCTGGCCTGGATGCTAGAAAATCAGCAAGTGTTTTTAACCCAATATACCAACACACCAAAACAACAGAAGAATATCCCTTATAGCGAAACGCTCATTTATCAAGACGGCTGGCGCCAGTATATTCCAGCAATGTTTTTACCCCGGGTACAGACATTCAGAGTGACCAATACGAAAACCCCTTATCGGGTCTATCCTTTTAATCCCAATGCCTCGGATGAACAGGCATTAATCTGGTATGACGATGCGAGAAACCTGTCGTTACCAGATTTAAGCCTGGCGGCCTTTAGTCGCTATAAAAAAAGCCGCAATTTACACTGGGGTGAAGATGGAAAAATTGATCTGGGGAAAACCCAGGTTTCTGCAAGCCTGGCAGGTAAAGTATTTAATTATTTTTCGAATTTAACCGGGCGCCACACCAGAATTAACGCGCTGTCGCTTAAAGATGCCACAAACAAGTCGGATTCCTATTACAGAAATAAACTTGTTTTAATCGGTCAGGATATCGGGCGCCTACAGATACTGGCCGATTCACTGAGCAGCCTGGTGGCGAATGCGACCTATCATACACCCACGCTGAGCTGGTGGTTGTTGCCATTGTTATTAGCAATAGTGGTTGTTTATCTGTTGTGGTTATTGCCATCACTGTCCAGCCATAGTGGCCTGTTTTTAGGCGCCTTTTTGATTTTAGGCATCATCTCGGCACAACCTGTATTGCTGATACTACAGGGTATTTGGTGGCCGTCTACCAACTTGCTTTTGCTCATATTTATCGGTCAGGTAGCGGTATATGTATATGTCTCCGGCCAATCGATCTTAGACGATCTGCTGCGTAAGGAACATAATGCCTGGTACCAACTTGGACATTATCAATTTGAAAGAAACGAATACGAGAGCGCAATCACCAGCTTATTAAAATGTAATGGGGAGGATGGAGCGCTGGCTGATTTATACGAAATCGGTTTAAAGTTTGAACGTAAGCGCCAGTATGATCGCGCATATGAAGTCTATGCAGAAATCAGTAAACGCCGCAAGAATTATAAAGACGTAGAGAGACGGCTAAAAACCCATGGCGATATCTCGTCAAAACCCGCAAAAACCCTATCACCACCCAAGGGGCAGAAAACGCTATTGATGTCACAGGTCGAAATGCCTGAATTTGGACGCTATACCATAGAAAAAGAATTAGGCCGCGGAGCGATGGGCGTGGTGTACCTGAGCAAAGACCCGAAAATCAATCGTAAAGTGGCAATCAAGACACTCGATTACTCGCAATTTTCGACCTCGGAGTTAAAAGAAGTGAAGGCACGATTCTTTCGCGAAGCCGAAGCCGCGGGGCGACTTAGCCATCACAATATCGTCACCGTATACGACATAGGCGAAGAAGCCGATTTTGCTTTTATCGCCATGGATTACGTCACCGGCTTTCCCTTGTCCAAATATATCAAGCCGGGAAAGTTGCTACCCGTACCCGAGGTTTACCATATCATTCAGGTCGTTGCAGACGCACTGGATTATGCGCACAAGCAAAAGATTGTTCATCGCGATATTAAACCCAGCAATATCATGTACAACCCGAAAAGCAAACAAATAAAAATCACTGATTTTGGTATTGCGCGGATTACCGACTCGGTTAAAACACGAACAGGTAGTTTTCTGGGCAGCCCTTCTTACATGGCACCAGAACAAATTACCGGTTCGAGGGTAAATGGCAAAGCCGACATTTATTCACTGGGCGTCAGTTTTTATCAACTGCTTACCGGCCAGCTTCCTTTTAATGCCGATAACCTCGGCAACCTGGCCTACAAAATAGCCAACGAAAAACACAAACCAGTAAAAGATTTACGCTCAGGGCTGCCTGCCAGCGCGACACGAATTATTAATAAGGCGCTGCAAAAAGAGCCAGCAAATCGCTTCGCCAGCGGCGCAGAAATGGCGAAAGCGATCAAGCGTGAAATGCCGGGATAACGACAAAGAAGTGTTGTTTTTTGCGGGGAAAATAACACCCTGTTCAGCACTATTATTCAGAGTGTTATCGGTCGCAGATGTGCATGACTTATTAGCACCCGGTTAACTTCTCCTTAATTTCTGCAATCTGACGCGTACTCGTTTTCTGTGAAGCAGTTCTGATAAAAATATTCCATCTGCTGCTATGTTTGAAATTACTTCAACGCTAGCACGTGACAGGGTTACCAATCGTATATTCACATTACCAGGCCATAAATTTTCCGCCATTATTATCGTCGCTGTTTTATTTTTATCTGGCTGTGGCGGGGGTGGCGGTGGCGAAACCTTTAGTCTTAACGGCGGGCCGGTGAATGGTTCATTTTCCGGTTCAACAGCCGATCCCCAAACTTATAGTTTTAACCTGGTAGCCGGCACACCCTATACTGTAGCTCTGGTCAAATCTTTAGGTGAGACATCGTTAGCGGTGAATGCTTCCGACCCGACTGTTGACCCTGTAGTTGAAATAGGTTTTTCCTGGCCAGATGGCGATTTTTGAGCGGTTAGTTTTATAGCTAATTAGTGATTAGTGCGTATAGCAGCCAGAACATCAATATCAGCTTTGATCGCAAGGTCAGCTCCGAAGAGAACTGGGATTATTTAAAGTATTATATTGATGGGGTCAAGTGGGAGGATGGATGGTCTGGAATAGTGGCCTGGGGGAATGTCACCTACAGTTTGTCCAGTCCTGGCCTGCATGAATACTTGTGGTGTTATTCCAAAGACTTTAATTTAAATGAAGGATCCGATGCAGCCTGGATTGATAACATTAGTATCACCATCAATTAATTACTAAACATAATCATTAAAAATAGCCTATATATATAGTCATACGTTGAGGCACGTGCCTGGTTAACAAACCCATTCCGACTAAACTAAGATGAATCACTCCATTAGATACAACAATACGCGCACTCCGATGAATTACGCCAAAGCTATCGGCTTTACCATCGCTTGTGCCGTCGTAGGCATCCTGTTTTTAATAACCGGTTGATTACACAAGAGCTGTTATAGCCCGGTGCGAACCGGGCTGTTGCCCCACTTATTTAAGGTTATTCCCTGCCGAAACATAATAACTGAAAAACTTATCTGGCGGCTGCACCTGTCTCCATTGGTTAAAGCTTTTAATCTTTCGGCCAGTCAATCCTGACTACGCCGATATGGCTAAAATAGTCCCTGCCCTGCATTGATTTAATTACGCCCAATTCGCTGAAAACAGGCAGCTGCTAAAATACCTTCGATGACAAGGATATACAGTAAATTAAACAATTATTTTTAATGAAATACTTGTTGACGAACGTCCTATGAGGTATATAATTCGCTCGGCTTGAAAGTAAGTCTTATATTTATGCACACTATTTCGACATCCCTTCGTTTGTACCATATCTCGTTTGTACCTTGTCCTGTTTTTTCCATAAGTAATAGCAAAACTTCCAGCCCAATGGCCTCTTTTCAATAGGCTTTATTTTTTTAATTAAATAGGATATCTATATGTCTACAACAACCGGTACCGTTAAATGGTTCAACGAAGCTAAAGGCTTTGGCTTTATCGAGCAAGAATCTGGCCCCGACGTATTTGCACACTTCAGCGCTATTTCCGGCTCGGGTTTCAAGACCCTGGCTGAAGGCCAGAAAGTTGAATTCACTGTCACTCAAGGCCAAAAAGGCCCGCAGGCAGAGAACATCGTAGCGGTCTAGTTACGAGAATTCACATATGGCTTACAGTGATTAAATTGTAAGCTACGCTTAACCTCGTAAAGGGTTAAGATTTTTTAAAGGTGAGGCTTCACGTCTCGCCTTTTTTTTGCCTGTAGATCTGTTTAGTGATCTAACGCCTCTGCCTGACGTAAATAGGCACTCTCATCGAGAATCCATTGCCTGAAGGCACCGACCTTGCTACTTCGCGATTTTTGCCTGGTTGTTATCAGATGATAACTGAGACGCACTGGCAGTCGCGTTTCAAATGGTTGTACCAGTCGACCGGATTCTATTGCCCTTGCAGCCATAACACTTGCCGATAACGCGATACCCTGCCCCTCTATCGCAGCTTCTATGGCCATTTCACCCTGACTGAAATAAATTCCGCGGCTGGGGTCTACGTTATTGACGTCAGCTGTGGCCAACCACATTGCCCAGTCAGGAAAACTAGGATCGAAATCAGTATCATCACTGTGCAGTAACGTATGGTGCTGAATATCCGATAAATCATCTACAGCCTTTCCTTCATGCATCAAATTCGGACTACAGACCGGGATCAGGTCAAATGAAAAAAGATAAATAGAATCAAGATCCTCAGATTCTCCCGTGCCAAAGCGAATTCCAACATCGATATCTTCACGTACAAAATCAACCAGCCTTGAGGAGGCATCAATGCGAACATCAATATCCGGATGCGACGCTTGAAATTTACATAACCTAGGGATCAACCACTTCGAAGTAAACGAAGGAGCAGCAGAAATTGTCAGCGGTTCGTCTCCCTGAGACCTACGCACCACATCAACCGCTTCGGTAATATTAGTAAAGCCTACAGACAATAAGGGTAAAAATATCTGCCCCGAATCTGTGAGTACTATTGAACGGTTGCGTCGCTTAAATAGAATAATTTCAAGAAACTCCTCCAAACCCCGAATTTGCTGGCTAATTGCGCCAGGCGTGACATTGAGTTCTTCAGCTGCTTTGCTAAAGCTTAAATGTCGCCCTGCAGTTTCAAATGCGCGCAGAGAGTTAAGCGGTGGTATAGATGCCATAATAGATTAGTTTTTCTAAACTGATTAATAAAATTTATCGTTTGTTAAAGGTCAATATTAAACATATATTGCCGTTTCAGCAACAAAATCGTTTAACTATATTTAAGAGGAAAACTAACATGAAACTATTAAACCTTGCAATTGCATCCATCGTCGATGCCAACATAGGAAACGGTGTCAAAGTTCATAGTAGCGACCGGCTCGGATCCCACTCTACCATCTATGAACAACATGCTGGTAAGATACGGTCTCATTCTTTCATAGCGCTTCTGGCTAAAACCAGAGCATCTATCCTGAACTATTTTGAAAATTTCAAAGCAGTGGCCCGAGAGCAGAAAAACGCCAGACATGTATCAGAACTAAGCGATCACATACTTAAAGATATCGGCCTGACCCGGGCAGATGCACATGATTTACGGTGGCGGCTGACTTCACTCAACACATTAAACGCACGGCGCGAACAGTATCGCGAAAAACCAATTGCATGGTCGGCAATAGCGAGCCATCCGTCTGATCTAGCAGTTTCCGTTGGAGCATATCTAGATAGCGCGAACCTGGATAAATACGAGTTGAAAAAATGTGCTTAACTTTCGAATCACGTGACTAAGGCGCCTTTACTCAGGGCGCCTGGTTACGTCGGCAATCCATGACTCGACCAGGTAGCGTGCAATAGAATCTTTTCGCGGTAGACAAAAGCCATCACCCGCTTCACCCCACTCGCCAAAACCGCCCAGTTCTTCAGCACTAAACCAACCGGCTTCCTCGATTTCGATTCCATCGATACGAATATCAGTGGTAATGGCGAGGGCACGAAACCCTAACATGATTGAAGAAGGAAACGGCCAGGGCTGCGAGGCCTGATAAACTACGTTAGATACCTGTATACCTGATTCTTCAAACACTTCCCGCACCACGGTTTCTTCCAGGCTTTCTGATGGGTCTACAAACCCCGCCAGGGTCGACATCATACGATTAGGAAAACGCGCATTGCGGGCCAGCAGGCAAAGGGATGGCCCGGAAACTGGCCAGTGCTCTACCAACATGATAACGGCAGGATCAGTACGCGGAAAAGTCACCCGTGCGCACTGCACATTACTACACTGCTTAAGGTGGCCTCCATGCTGTGTTTTTGTTGGACTACCGCAAGTACTGCAATAACCACTATGCCGACTCCAGTACAATAGGCCTCTTGCATAAGCAAGCAATGCCGCTTCCTGAGCGCTAAGCAACCACCCGGCCTGACGCAAATCGATAAATTCATTCTCACCTAATATATTCTTGAATTTCGCTTCTTCGTGGGCGGAAATATCGGCCGCAAACAAAGGCGTACCCTTATCGAGTCCCAAAAACACAACCCCGGATGAATGCAATGCCAGGCTTTCTAAATCATCGCGACTATGGCTAATAGATACAGGAGCTTGTTTCTGCCCAGCGTGCCAATGTATTAAATTGGCATCATCTTTTAATAGAAGCACTCTGCAATCAGAGCGATCCCACTGCTGATTCACCCATACAATGTCCTTTCTTAATTCACTGGATCGGTCAAGGTTGAGCCCGCTGTAGTAAATAGTTTCGTGATTAGCCAAAATTACTCTTTAAGTTGTGTTAACAAAAAATCATAAATTATCAGTTTGACGCCAATATTGTTCGATTAAGTATTTTAATAACACCATCCCGACTCAGGCCTTCCAGTTCATCGGCTGATAATCCGAGTAAACCACATAGAATTTCCTGATTATGACTACCAAGTTGCGGGCCGGGCCATTGAGTCGAACCAGGTGTTTTTTCAAGCTTTGGCATAATTGCCGGAATCTTCAGTGCTTTACCATTAATTTCAACCTCTTCAAACAAGCCGCGGGTATTAAAATGTGCATCTTTCATCATGTCTTCGACATTATAAATTGGCCCAGCGGGTACCTTATTCTGATCGAGAATCTCTAACAGATGCGTCGAGTTATTTTCTAAACACCAATTCGCCAGTACCCGGTCAATTTCGGCCTCGTGTTTCACTCGCCCTCGATTTGTATCCAGGCGCGGGTCCTGTGCCATTTCAGGCTGTCCGACAGCAACCATGAGACGCTGAAATATCGAATCACCATTACCACCGATGACGACGTGCTTTCCGTCACCACACCGATAGGTATTAGTTGGCACGATACCGGTAACCGTGCTACCCGACGGTTCACGAATAACACCGGCGCCATCGAATTCCGGAACCACTGCTTCCATCAAATTAAACATCGATTCATACAATGCCACGTCGACGACCTGTCCACTACCGCTTTGTTTCTGTTCGAGCAGGGCCAGGCAGATTCCGAGCGCAGCATGTATCCCAGATATGGTGTCACCAATGCTCAAATTCGGGCGTACCGGTGCTTCCCCAGGGTGCCCATTAACATAGCGAAATCCACTCATACCTTCACATACAGACGCAAATCCAGGCTTTGCCGAGTAGGGCCCATTTTGGCCATAGCCCGAAATTCGAGCGAATACCAACCGCGGATTAGATTGTTTAAACTCATCGGGTCCTATACCCCAACGTTCGACGACACCTGGCCTGAAATTTTCGATCACCACGTCTGCGCTATTGATCAAATCCTTCACCAGGCCGATACCCTTTTCTGATTTGAGATCAATTGTGACCGATTTTTTATTTCTTGCCAGTGAGTACCACCACAAGGAGGTACCGTCCTGAATTTCGCGCCAGCCTCTTATTGGGTCACCACCTTCGGGCGGTTCGATCTTGATTACCTCGGCGCCAAAATAACCCAGCATGCACCCGGCAAATGGGCCAGCAAGTAGCTGGCCTAGCTCTATAACCCGATATCCTGACAATGGTCCCGTGGCCTTCATAATTAGCTCCAAAGCTTCGCTCACTCTAAACAGCGATTGTCCGGTAATTAGACTGTCAGAACAATAGTGTGCGCCATGGCAATACCTCCCTGGCAACAATTTCGTATTTGCCTCCGAGTCTATAATATATACTCCCGATGTTTGACCATTATCCAGAGAAACAGGAAACTTCTAATATGCAGTCGATTATTATGCCTGACAGGCCAGATGTTTTAATTTCAGTGCGTGATGTATTTGGCATCGATATCGATATGCAAGTCAGGGCATTCTCTGAAGGTTCTGATTACGTGCCGGATATCGATCAGGCCTATCATTTTAATTCTGAGGTAACGCTCGCGATTCTGGCCGGGTTCACCCATAACCGCCGGGTTATGTTGCAGGGCCTGCACGGTACCGGAAAATCTACCCATATCGAGCAAATTGCAGCTCGCCTCAACTGGCCCTGTATGCGCGTCAATCTCGATGGCCATATCAGTCGCCTTGATCTGGTGGGGAAGGATACTATCGTAATCCGCGACGACCGTCAGATTACCGAATTTCAGGAAGGTATAGTCCCCTGGTCATTGCAACGTCCGATTGCGTTAGTATTTGACGAATATGATGCCGGACGCGCTGATGTTATGTTCGTGATTCAACGTCTGTTAGAGCGAGACGGCAAATTCACCCTGCTAGACCAGAATCGGGTACTGACACCTCACCCTTACTTCCGTCTATTTGCCACCGCAAATACCATCGGCCTGGGAAATTTGAACGGTCTCTACCACGGCACACAATTACTAAACCACGGCCAGATAGATCGCTGGAATATCGTTGCGACGCTGAATTATCTTTCTAGCGAAGAAGAAATGGCCATCGTGCAAAGTCGCGCACCCGATTTCTGTGGTAAAAAATACACCAAATTACTTAAATCGATGGTGGCGCTCGCAACACTCACCCGTGAGGGTTTCGTAGCCGGCGATCTATCAACCTTGATGTCTCCGCGCACGGTAATTTCCTGGGTGGAAAACACGCTTATCTTCGATGACCATGTATTAGCATTCAGGCTTTCTTTTCTCAACAAATGTGAAGAAGACGAACATCCGATTATCGCCGAGTACTTCCAACGCTGCTTCGACAAAGAACTGGATGCCTCTTACCTGCATTTACACCCGAGTGACGCTCAATAATCAGACTATTTGTATGCCAGTCAGCCAAAAACAGCAGCAACGGATAGAAGAACTTTGCGGCGCCTCAATGCGTGCCCTGACCGGGCTTGCGGGTCTACGACATCGCGGTAAAACACTGTTCCTGAACGGTAAACGTATCAGGCTCGATGCTCCACATTTGCAAACCGACCCACTGCAAAATGACTTTCGCTGCTACCGGGGAGCATCGGATGGCGTCGCCTTAAGACTGCAATATAGCGACGTGCCCCTGCATCTTTCTTTATGTCCCGATTCATCTGTGCCACGACTCATTTTCGATCTGTTAGAGCAGCTTCGCGTCGAGTCGTTGGTAAAAGATCGATTTCCAGGTATCAAGTCCAATTTGTTTTATCGATTTCGACGTTGGTCACTGTGTTTTCATCAGGCAAATCATACCGAGACCCAACTCGGCCTGTTGATTTATACCATCGCCCAGATCGCCTGGTCGCGTTTAACTGGTCATCCAACGCTTGCGGAAACCGACGATGTCATCGAAGTCACCCGGGCTGCTATAGCGCCGGTTATCGGCAACGAGCTTGCCGGTTTACGCAGAGACCGGCATGATCAAACAGCTTATGCCAGACACGCTCTGTTGATTGCCCAAGTTGTTGACAACACGATGCAATCCGCGATAGCAGAATATAGCGCGGGTAATACGCAACAAGATGAAGCGGGAAAAAATATAAGCCGTATCGCCCTCGCTGTCGATTTTTCAGATGATGCCGAAGACGCCAATATTGCCAGCATTATTACCGGCAGCAGTAAAGTATTAAGCCAAGAGGCTGGTATTTATCGCATCTACACGCGCCGGTACGATAGTGAAATCAAAGCATCGACCCGAATTCGAGAGGCCGAACTAATCGAGTTTCGTACCCGGCTCGACCAGCAGATCCGCGCCCAGGGTATTAATATTCCACGGTTAGCACGCCAAATCACTGGTTTACTGGCAGTGCCAGGACGTGACGGATGGCTTTTCGGTGAAGAGGACGGGCAAATCGACGGGCGCCGACTAACCCAGGTCATTTCTACCCCGGCCGAACGACGTATATTTCGTAAGGATCAGTATCGCTATAAAAATGACTGCCTGGTTTCATTTTTGCTCGATTGCTCGGGATCGATGAAAAAATATATCGAGTACATAGCGATGATGGTCGATATATTTGGTCGCGCCCTCGATCAGGCCGGGATCTCATCTGAAATACTGGGCTTCACCACCGGTAACTGGAATGGTGGACGCGCTTATCGGGACTGGTTGAGCAAAGGTCGACCAGAAAACCCCGGTCGCCTGAATGAACAATGCCATTTCATATTTAAAAACGCCGATACTCGCTGGCGTAAGGCGCGGCGCGATATAGCAGCCTTACTGAAGACGTCTCAATTTCGCGAGGGTTTAGACGGCGAGGCTGTCGACTGGGCTTGCCGTCGAATGCGCAAGCACGGCGAGCTGCGCAAAATCCTGATAGTAGTATCGGATGGCAGCCCCATGGACTCAGCCACCAGTCTCGCCAACGACGAATACTATCTCGACAATCATCTCAGGCAGGTGGTCGAATACTACGAGTCCGAATCAAACATAGAAATATATGGTCTCGGAGTCGGTCTCGACTTGACGCCCTATTATTTACACAGCCTCGCAATCGATCTTGGCGAGTCTTTAAGCAATTCCGTATTTCAACAAATATTACAAATGATTGCACATGCACAGCGACGTTAGTAGCGGCTATAAAAACAACCCAATCATGTGGTGCAGGAGATTTTTTAATCAGCTATCGATATTCCACTAGTGTCCGGTGGCGGTGGTTCGGGATCTTTTTTAGCCGAGCCGATGATGCTCCCGACCGGTGCCATATCCAAATCCGAGATATCAATTACTGGTGCTGCAACCTCTTTTATCTCGTCCTGCAATTCGCTACCTGGCGGGGCGATTGTGGCCTCTAAATCATTGATCTGATCGGCACTAATTCCGAGTGGATCTACTTGTGGGGGTGGCTCGACATCCCCATAGTCAGCCGCTGTAGTATAGGTAGTTTGGGCCGATTCGGCAGCGGCTGGCGGCGGTGGACTAGCAGTTCCAGGCTGCCTGCCCGGTTCGGCAGCCTGGTTGCTACCGACAGAGAGAGATTTCACCTCGCATTTAGCACCGGCACGCTCAAATGCGGATCGATATTTAGCTGCGGTCTGCTGATCGATGCTTTTCTTGATAACGATGCGTTTTCCGGAAAACAATTGCGCCAGTTTGGTTTCGTCGGCATGAAACATTTTACCGATTTTGGCCTTTACTTCACCCAGGTCTGCGCTGTCGTCAATTTGGCCGGAAAAAGCCACTTCGAATAATTCATCACTCATGTCATGATACCTCTGTGCTATTCCTGCACTATACTTTCATCATTAAATTAATTAAATACCGCCCTATCCCGCATCAATTGTAACCCTATGAACAAAAACACGGAAATTATTCGCATTACCCCACACGGCCAAATGGAAATTTTGTCGCAACTGGAAGTCGGTCAGCTAAAGCAAGACAGCGAGCACGATAGTAGTTACGACATCTATCGTCGCTGCTCACTGGCGGTACTCAATGTTGGCAGTACTACTGATGATACTAGACAAGTTCTCGAACAATATGAGGATTTTAATATTCGCGTGATATCACAGGAACGCGGCATAAAACTTGAATTTGAAAATGCGCCGGCCAGTGCCTTCGTCGATGGACAGGTGATAACTGGCATACAGGAACAGTTATTTTCAGTCCTACGCGATATCGTCTACGTCAAAAACCAGATCGAGACCAACCTGAATTTTGATTTAAGTACGCCACAGGGCATTACCAATGCAGTGTTTAATATTCTGCGTAATGCAAACGTATTATTACCCGAGATCGAACCAAACCTGGTGGTTTGTTGGGGCGGTCATTCTATTAAACGTGCCGAGTACGATTACAGTAAAAAGATTGGTTATGAACTCGGCTTACGCGGCTTAAATATTTGCACTGGTTGCGGGCCAGGGGCGATGAAGGGCCCTATGAAAGGCGCCACTATTGGCCATAGCAAGCAGCGCATCTACGGTGGTCGCTACATCGGCATGACCGAACCCGGCATTATTGCCGCTGAATCCCCCAATCCAATCGTCAATGAACTAGTGATCATGCCAGATATCGAAAAGCGCCTGGAAGGATTCGTACGCACAGGACACGGAATTTTAGTGTTACCCGGTGGAGTTGGCACCACAGAAGAAATTCTTTATATCCTGGGAGTCATGCTGAATCCCGCGAACAACGAGATACCGTTTCCACTCATTCTGACTGGTCCTCAAAGCGCCAGAAATTATTTCCAGCAGATCGACCAGTTCATCAAACTAACACTGGGTTCTGAAGCGCAGCAACTATATCAAATCATTATCGACGATCCTGCAAAAGTAGCCCGTGAAATGAAAGTCGGCATAGAATCGGTACGTGACTTCCGGAGGCAAAACAGTGACGCCTACTACTTTAACTGGATACTTAAGGTCGATGACGAGCTGCAGAAGCCTTTTCACCCTAGCCATGAAAACGTGTCAAATTTACGACTAGATAGCAGTTTACCGAAACATCAGTTAGCGGCATCCTTGCGCAAGGCATTTTCGGCTATCGTCAGTGGCAATGTTAAGGAAGATGGTATTCGCACTATCGAAGAGCATGGTCCATTTGAAATTCGTGGTGAACAGAAAATCATGCGCTCGTTGGACGAACTGCTGACATCCTTTGTACGACAGGAACGCATGAAAGTGCCTGGCACCCGATATTCGCCCTGCTATCAAATAATTAACTAATAGCTGAAGCAGATATTCCAGTGATGACGTGCTAACCACA
Organism: uncultured bacterium; assembly: GCA_965370015.1. GTDB lineage: Bacteria > Pseudomonadota > Gammaproteobacteria. The sequence continues at coordinate 20,784 of CBDUSZ010000002.1, forward strand.
ATAGTGGTAATAACAATTTGACCACACTCAAATCAATTGCAATCAAAGCCACCTCAAGAGCATCCAGGCATGAGCTGGATTATGCAGAAATCACCATCGAGAAGGGTATAACAGGAGATTTTCGAGGTTCACAAACAAACCGTCAAATCACCATCCTGAGCGATCTCGCATAGCAAAAAAGTCTGCGACTCTATTAACACCGATCTACCCTGGATTACGCGACGCGCCAATTTGTTGATTGATGGCGTAGAATTTAGTACGGAAGATGTCGGCAAAGTGGTACGCATTGGAGACGCCACTTTAATAATAATGCAGGAGACCAATCCCTGTTCATTAATGGATCAGCTGCACCAGGGACTAAAAAAAGCGCTCACCCCCGAATGGCGTGGTGGCGTTTGCTGCAAAGTCCTTACAGCTGGCTCGATTCAGGTGGGGAATCGCATCGAGATTGATTGAATTAATCTGAAGTTTTATCCCTGACGGTCGGCCCGAGGGGCAGGATATTGTTGATTTAAGTGTTGACGATACTGGATTAGATAATTGGTGTGCGGAAACTTTCACCATAAAGTAATCAGGCAAGCTCCAACCGAAGCCTCCGCCGCTCACCCCGTATACCAGCGATACAATAAGAACTGACACAAACCAGCACGATAGCACTACCAATAACAGTCAACAGACTCGGCTGTTCACCAACACCGACCCACACCCAAATCGGACCGAGTATCGCCTCGGTGAGGGCAAACAAAGCTACCTCGGAAGCCTGGATATAACGCGTAGCAATGGTAAAGCAGAGGAAGCCGAGGCCAAATTGTACCCAGCCTAATAACAGAGAAATAACCAGATCGTGGGTCGATATGACTAAATCATCGGCAAAAATAGCGCCAACTGCGGCCATCACCAGACCAGCCAGGCAAGTTGCGGGCAACATATCAACCCGTTGGCGACCACGCACCAGTAGCAGAAAAATGACAAATGAGACTACTACGCCAAACGCGGCAATATTACCCAGCCATCTACCTTCGATAAGCCCGTCGGCAAACATCAGACCTATACCTGTTAGCGATATCAACATCATCGTAATACCAAACTTTGATGTTTTCTCTCCCAGAATTAACCAGCCGACGAAAGCAGTAGCAAGCGGTGATGCGCCAATAATGAATACCGCATTAGCCACGGTAGTTAACATAATAGCAAAAATATAGCAAACCGAACCAAGCCCAAGTGCCAACGCGGCCCATAACCCGGGTCTGCCGATTGCGCGAAAGGCGTTTACGGTATCCTTGCGATATTTGAGCAGCAATATCAGGAAAAGTGCGATCGAGAAGCCGAGTCCGCGATAAAACAGAATCTGCCAGCCACTCGCGGACTCGACATTTCGAAGCAAAATTCCGGACAGACTCAGGAACACGCCTCCAATGATAACCAGGCCTACGCCAAAGCCATATCTACGCTCCATAGAACGCTCGCACGACTAAAGTAGCGCCACTAAACAATGCACACATTGGTTTTATCAGAAAGGAATTAAATATTCGCCTTACTCTGGAATTTTGACAATTGCCCGACCCCGAATCCTGCCAGCGAGTATGTCTTCCGCCGCCTGTGGTAAATCGCTAAAGTCGAGTTCAAATGACAATTCTTCAAGTAGTCCCAGATCCAGGTCCTGCGCCAGTCGGTTCCAGGCCTGTTCACGTTTTTCCAGCGAGGCCATCACCGAATCTATACCATACAAGGTGATACCGCGTAAAATGAACGGAGCCACCGAAGCCGGTAAATCCATAGACTCGGCCAGGCCACAAGCGGCTACTGCACCTCCATACTTAATCTGGCTGAGAACATTGGCCAGCGTGTTACCCCCGGCCACGTCGACAGCGCCAGTCCATAACTCCTTGTACAAGGGTCTTGCTTTTGCGGCGAAATCCGCACGATCGAGCACATCCGCAGCACCGAGTTTGGATAGATAATCTCTCTCCTCCATGCGCCCGGTGATCGCCACTACCCGATAGCCCAGTTTATTCAATAGTGTTACGGCAATACTACCGACTCCACCCGATGCACCGGTCACCAGAATATCCCCGTCTCCCGGTCGAATACCATGGTTTTCCAGTGCAATGACGCAGAGCATCGAGGTATACCCGGCGGTACCTATCGCCATCGCCTGCCGGGTATTAAGTCGATCAGGAAGTTTCACCAACCAGTCACCTTTGACGCGTGCTTTTTGAGCGTAGCCTCCCGAGTGAACCTCACCAACGCCGAAACCATTCAGAACAACACGATCGCCTGCCCTGAAGCCGCTGTGATCAGAACTCGTCACCGTACCAGAAAAATCGACACCTGGGGTCAGCGGAAAGGTACGCACCACGGGAGACTTTCCTGTGAGGGCCAGGCCATCTTTGTAATTTAAAGTCGAATATTCAACTTTAACCGTAACATCGCCCTCCATCAGGTCAGCATCTCTGAGTTGCTTCAACTCGCAGGTTTGCCCAGCCTCAGTTTTGTTGATCTGATAGCCCAGAAATTGATTAGACATGGTAGATTCCCCTATAATTTGGGCTCATGGTATTTGCAAGACAAATACATGTCAAAGCAAATACGCTACAATCCATACAATAGATCCGAGATCAGCATTGTGCAAGATTTAGCCATCGTTAAATTGAATATATGCGGACAACTTCTGATCGAGTCATCAACGCATTGATGGCGCGCCTGGCGGGCAGGTTTGGACTGGCAAGGCAAAGAAAGTGTCATTGGCCTGCACCCCGTGGTCTGGTAACTTTAAAAACAAACGCAGAAAATGAAACCCGCGCTATGACAATTGCGATGACAATCTGGAAAGCGCCCAGCCGAGAAAAATTGAATCTCTATGATGAAATATAGCAGCAAAGTTATTTACCTTATTCCACTGTTGTTAATGGCATGCTCGTCGGCAGATTTACAACGATCTGTCAACTTGCTAGCTGAATTGCAGGAAAAGCCGTTAGCGAAAAACGAGGTCGCTGCTGGCCTTAGGGAAGCCTTGATACAGGGAATATCTAAAGGCTCGGAGCAGGCATCAAAGCTGGATGGATACTATAAAAATCCACAACTTAAAATTCCCTTTCCAGCCGAAATTCAAAAAGTCGAAAAAGCGCTCCGAAAAATTGGCCTTGGGTCAGAAGTCGATAAGTTCGTACGCCAACTGAACCGGGGTGCCGAAAAAGCCGCTGTACAGGCAAAACCAATTTTTATTAATGCCATCAAATCGCTAACCATCGAAGACGTATTTTCTATCCTTAATGGCGAACAGGATGCAGCCACCGATTATTTGATGAGAACCACTTCCGGCCAGCTAAAATCTAAATTTATGCCGATAATCGGCAAGACGCTGGATGAAGTTAATGCAACCAGACACTACAGTGATATCGTCACACGCTACAATAAATTGCCGCTGGTAAAAAAGGTGAATGCGGATCTTGTTGACTACGCGGCAAATCGCGCCATTGAAGGGCTGTTTTTATTAGTTGCCAGAGAAGAAGCCAATATTCGTGCAAACCCGTTAGCTCGCACGACACAATTACTCAAAAAAGTATTCGGCAGTGTGGATAATTAAGTCTTTTAATCTACCGGTTTCATAAACGCTTTGCCATTACCTGGCAGTTTATCGTTTACTTATTCACTAGAGGAATACGATAAAATTTTTAACTATAACAATCGAGAACCAGGTTGAAGTCGATCATGAACCTCCTATTGTTACTTGGCGGCGCATATTTATTAATAGCCGCGCTATTATATCTATTGCAACGTAACCTGTTGTTTTATCCGGTAGCTGCCAGAGATGGAATTCCAGAAGAAACGATTATCTTTAAAAACGAAGATGTTTCACTACATGGATGGATATTAAACAGAGGACAGAAAAAGGCGCTGATCTATTTTGGCGGAAACGCCGAGGATATTACAGATAACATTTATCAGTTCAGGGATCTGTTCAAAAATCATACGGTTTATCTGATTAACTACCGGGGTTACGGTAAAAGCCAGGGAAAGCCGACGGAGCAGGGATTATTTTCTGATGCGTTATCGATATACGACCAAATCTTTGAGCAGCACACTTCTATCAGCCTGATGGGTCGAAGCCTCGGTAGCGGTGTCGCCGTGTACCTGGCGTCGAAGCGCGATATCGGACAATTACTCTTACTGACCCCATTCGATAGCGTCGCCGAAGTCGCACAAACCCACTATCCTTATTTCCCGACTCGATATCTGGTCAAGGATCGATTCGATTCGACCAGCTATGCAAAAGATATCAGCGTGCCTACTTTAATAATAACTGCTGAGCTTGATCAGGTCGTGCCCGTTAAACACGCGCAGAAATTACGCGCTCAGTTCACTCATACCTCAGTCAGCTATCATATGATCTCAGGTGCCGAACATAATGACGTGACTTCATTTCCCCATTATCGTCAAGTCATTAAAGCTTTTATCGATGCCACAGACTAGCTTGCTGCCTTTGTCGCCTTCCAATGTTGAATCGAGTTCGCATAGTATTTAAGCAAATCAATCGCTCCTGGTTTTGCCTTGATTAATTTTTCATCAACTTCGACGAATCCCCTTCCCTGAAGCATCACTAATGCTGCACTAAGCACACCTTCAAGTGCATTCGGTGACAGGTCAATGGGCGCACCTTTTTCAAGTAACTGGCTGATTCGTTGCGATGCCATCGTCTTTAGGTCCAGTTCACTGAGCCATTCCGATTGATGCTCAAGTACAATTTCACACATCGTTGCAACGGGTAAAATTGGCACTACATCGGCTATTTTCTGCATCAGGTAATGGCTTAATTTCTGCACATGATCAAATCGTGTGGATTGATCCATCTGGCCTAAATCAATTTTGTGTTGCTTGCTATAAAATCGCATAGAAACAGGACTACCGAAGTTTACACTGGCATAGCCAAATCGCAGCCAGCGTTTATCACGGTTCATAAAGAGCGTTTTAATGAAAAATCGACTTGCAGTTTTTATCACAAACCAGAGGCTTTTCTTGCTAGCGCCCGGATCGAGTTTACGCACCAGGCTCATATCTTCTATCACCCGGTCATAGTTGATACCTACTGGTACGAAAACCACATCACGATCGATATCTACATGATAGTCGCGCAGCATATAATCGAGAAAACCCTGCTTTGGCTCGCGTAATTTTCCATCCCGGGTTAGCCCCCCTTCAAGAAAAACTGCCTGGCAAACACCGGCTCGGGTAGCCAGATTCACGTAGCGCTCGAGTACCTTACGATACAATGTGTTACCTGAGTTACGCCGTACAAAAAAAGCACCCATCGATTTAATCAATGTTTGCAACGGCCAGATTCTGGCCCATTCACCAACCGCATAGGAAAGTGCAGTTTTTTCTGCGGCCAGAAAAGACACCAGGATGTAATCCATATTGCTACGATGGTTCATCACAAAAACCACACTGGCATCCGCTGAAATCTTTTTCAGCTCGCCGCCGTCATAAAAACCGACGCGCACCCGGTACAGCATTCTGCCTATCGATTTAGCCAACCAGTAACCAAAACGAAAATAGACATAGGCATTAAACGAGGGTGCGATTTCGTTGGCATAGTGCATCACTTTTGCCTGCACTACCTCTTTAGGCATCGTGTGTTCGTCGGCATATTTTTTAATCGCCTCGGCTACCCTGTCATCGAATACCAACTGGTCGACCAGAGCCTGTCTGCGTGTGAGTTGAAACGGTCGGATTTCAATATCGAGGCGGGTATTAACCTCTTCGATCACGCGATTTACACGGCGGCGTAAATACCAGCGAAACCCGGGTAGTAGGATACGATCCAGAACCAGCAGCAGAGCGGTTAAAATTAGAAGTGTAAATATCCAGATCGGCAGGGTTATCGTATTTTCCATAACTCGTCAGATTAGCATAGATAGTATCTGACTACCGTCCATAACGCGGCACCTGCGGTTACAACATACGATTTTTCAGATGCGTCTTAATTCCGGCAAACACGGCGTTGGCAAGTTTATGTTGATGCTTGCTACTGCGTAACTTTCTTTCTTCCCTGGGATTAGATAAAAATGCAGTTTCGATCAAAATAGACGTCATATCTGGTGCTTTTAGGACCGCGAAGCCAGCCTGCTGAACTTGTTTGTTATTAAGCTTCGACACCTTACTTAAATTTTTCAGCACATCGGAACCGAATTCGAGACTGTCCAGTATGGTCGCAGTTTGTGACAGGTCGAGTAGTACCGATGCGATCAAATCATCCTTATCGGCAAGACTGATACCACCGATTAAGTCAGACGCATTTTCTTTCTCCGCGATACGTCGAGCCGCCTCGGAACTGGCTCCGCTGAGCGACAAAGCATAAACCGAAGCGCCCTCGACCCTTGAGCTCTTATACGAATCCGCATGCAACGAAATAAATAAGTCGGCCCGACTATCACGTGCTTTTTTTACCCGATTACGCAATACAACGTATTGGTCACCTTCGCGCGTCAGAATAGCCTTGAAGCCCGGTGTACGATTAATCAACGTTTTCATCTTCTTTGCAACTGCCAGGGTAATGTCTTTCTCACGCGTACCTTTTGTACCGATGGCCCCGGGATCGCGTCCACCATGGCCTGGGTCGATAGCGATAATGAATTCTTTTTTCGGTTTTAACCTTTGCTGTTGACTAGTAATAATCGGTGTGGGACTGAGGTTGGTGGCATGCAGGTCGATGACCAGCCGATACCCCGATTTTCCATCGGGCTTTAACACGAAACTACGTGGACGTACATTATTTTTCAAATCCAGCACCACTCGTAGTGAACCCGAGTCACGCTTTGCCGAACGTATGCCACTCATTAGGCTGGTGACTTTTTTACTAATCGATAATGCCCTGCTTTCACGCGTGTCTTCCAGATCGATGACTATGCGGTGAGGGCCTTTCAGGCTGAACAAATTGTGTTCGATATTATTAGAGAGGTCGAATACCACGCGGGTATGGATATCGGAAGTCTGTGATACACGGATGCCGGTTAATGCCGCGGAACTCTTCGCAAAAGTAGTCTTATGGCCTGCCAGTAGCGCGAAAGTAGCACTATATCGAGCCACACGTTTTAGGAAAATACGTCTTGTAGTCGAAAATGATTTCATATTTCCTGCAAATGAGTACTTTTCGAAGATAATCAGAATTCTAGTTATAGTTAAATCTGATCGAAAAATCAACTCTTTTTCTTTATTTATTAACTAGATACCGAACTTATCTAGAAAATCACTAAAGATTCATTGCTGAACTAATACGACTTCCCCAGTCGTTAGCGGGTTTAAACTCAAGCTGGCGCCCTTCCACATCGTATTCGATGTTTATTTCGAGACCAATATTGCTCAGATAGCCCTCGGCTCGTTCTGGCCACTCGATAAAGCATATAGTTGTGGCATTGAGGTAGTCGCGATAACCCAGATACTCCAGTTCCTCGCCATCCGCCAGACGGTAGAGGTCAAAATGAGCGATGCACAGGGGGGTGAACTGGTAATACTCGATTAGAGTATAGGTAGGACTTCGAACCCCACTAGTCACCCCGAGTGATTCGAGTGCCCCGCGAACCAGCGTAGTTTTCCCGGCTCCCAGATCACCTCGTAACGCGATGACCCCACCCGATTCGCAGGCGCCAATCAGCTTTGCACCAAGCTGACGCATCGCTACTTCGTGTTTGATCAACATAGTGGTGTCACGGGTTTCGAAGCTGCAAAATTATACGCGGAATACGCTGTATAATATCGCTGGCGATCAATCCTGTTTCATCATTATCTGCTGCATAATTCTCGGCGCAAAGTGCATGAATTAATACGCCGGTCTTTGCAGCCTCAAAGGGAGAAAGGTTTTGTCCCAGCAAGGCGCCAATCAAGCCAGCCAGCACGTCGCCCACGCCTGCACCGGCCATGCCCGGATTACCGCGCACATTTATTGCTGGTATTGATCCAGATTGCGCAATTATACTACCCGATCCTTTTAATATACTGACCCTGGCAAATTTTTTCTGTAGTTTTTCACTAGCGCCGGCACGATCAGCCTGAATTTCCGTCGAGGTTATCGATAGCAATTTCGCCGCTTCGCCAGGGTGAGGCGTAATTACAACCTGCTCCGATTCCAGCGCTATTAGGAAATTTGGCTCCAGGGCACTGGCATCGACAACCAGGGGTTTTTTGCAGGATTGTAATTTTTCCAGGCAAAATTTTGCAGCTTCGCTTTGTCCCAACCCGGGACCGATTACGACCACCGTAGCCTGCTCAAGTTTATCGTTGATATCATCCCAACTCTGCACCATCAGCTCAGGAATAGCTGACAGATCGTGAACGCACTCTGGATGCACCAGCACAGTGACCAGGCCTGCACCGCCGCGCAAGGCCGCCAAGGCCGCCAGTGATGCCGCGCCTGCCATACCCCGGTCACCACCGATAATCAGAATATGTCCGAATTCATTTTTGTGTGAATTGCATTTGCGTTTAGCGGGTAATGCCACATGGTACTGATCGAGTACTGACAGTACCGGGGTTTGACTGCGGCGGGTGCGTGAAGAAATACCCAGATCGTCAAATATTAATTCACCGCAGAAATCCGGCCCATCCGATGTATATTGCCCCACTTTGGCGCCAATAAAAGTAACCGTAAGATCCGCTTCTACCGCGCACGGCTGGGCGATTCCAGTATCCGCATTCAAGCCAGACGGAATATCGATAGAGACACGAACAGCGTCAGCCTGATTTATTTGTTTAATGAGTGCCTGCCAGCCACTGTCTAAATTTCTGCTTAATCCGATACCCAGCAAACCATCGACGATGACTTCGCCAATTATTTTCTGCTGATTCGATTCGACGATATCGCCACCCATTTGTAGCCATAAAGCGCGAAAATGTGCAGAGGTTTCGGACTGTCGAGACAATTCACCACAAACAATAAACTGTACCTCTAGACCCTGTCGTTTCGCCAGGATTGCGACCACAAACGCATCACCACCATTATTACCCGAGCCGGCAAAAATAGTGATACGCGTAAATTCTGGCCAGCGACTTGAAATTTCATCCCAGACTCGCTCTCCGGCACGCTGCATCAAGCTGATTTCAGATAATCCATCGACTGCCACTGCGGTTCGATCCAATCGATAGATAGACTCCAGATCATACAAAAACATAAGGACACCTCACTTAAATTTTTTTCGCCATTACAATATGCCAATTTTGCGATATCGATATAATCAAGCATAACAGGGGACTTCCTACGCTAGAAACGATACCAGTTGTCAGAGTGCGGAATGTGCTACGAAGTGATTTTAACTGCAAGATATATTTGTGGATATTCTGCATAAATTACGGATACTGGAAAATCCTCAATCACTCGCATAACTACTGTTTTTAGCAGTGCTACCGATTAACCGAAAAAAAGGAATATGATTATGACTAGATTTGTTGAACTCAATACACCAACCGGCGAACGGGTGTTTATCAATCCAGACCAGGTAACATTATTAAAAGACAAAGATGAAGTAACTCATGTACATTTCGTTGGGGACGGTAGCGGCCCCAGCATGGCAGCGGTTCATCTACCCATTCAAGAAACAGCCAGGTTACTTTCAAGCGGATAGCCCCGCGCAATCCACCACTTGCAGACCTCTGGCGGGGTGATAATTACCTCAATAATCAGAGCAATCATCCTACACTATTCATGCGAAAAAACAGTCTCGGTGCCCCGCCCCGGTGCCGCTGGTACCATTTGCGTCAGCACCAATGACATTACCGCAATAAAGGCGCCGATAATAAACACCATCGCTGGCGAGACGATCCACACTATGCCCAGAGTGAATGGCAGAACTACTGCAGCAATATGGTTGATCGAAAAAGAAACGCCTGCAGTGGCGGCTATGTCGGCGGGATCGGCTATCTTTTTAAGGTAGCTTTTCAGCGCGATTGCCATGGCGAAGAAGAAGTGATCAAGTATGTAGAGCATAGAAGCGAATACCGCACTTTCAGCGATTGCGTAACAACTGAATATAACGATTAATCCGACGTATTCTAGCGTGAGCGTTCGTTTTTCACCCCAGTAGCTCACCAGCTGACCAATCTTGGGGGCGAGATAGATCGACAGCACTCCATTGACAAGGAACAGCATCGACATATCGCCGACGCTGAAATGAAACTTCTCCACCATTAAAAAGCCCGCGAATACGACGAATATCTGCCGACGCGCGCCGGAAAGAAAGGTTAGCAGATAATATAGCCAGTAACGTTTTCTTAGAATTATTTTTTTGTGCTGTTCGGCTTCGCCCTTGAAATGCGGAAATTTCAGATACATCACAATTGCTATTGCCGCAGTAAATGAGCCACCCAGCAGATAAACCAGCTCGTAACCCAGTTCCAGCAAGTCAACCAGGCTATAGAGGGCGGCGAAGACAATCAGTCCGGTAAATGAACCAACCGCAATTTGCTTGCCCATCACCACCGGCAATCGTTCTTTGCTGATTAGTTGAAGGGTCAGGGATTGTTGTATGGTTTCAGCATAGTGGTATCCGAGTGACATTAACACCGTGGTGAAGTACAGACCCATAATGGATGGCAAGTAACCGGTAATTGCGGTACCTATCCCCAGCGCCAGCAAAGCCAGAAAAGCGACGGTTTGTTCACGCATGATCAATAGCAAAAAGATGACACCGAAAGCAATAAATCCGGGGATTTCGCGTAGACTTTGTAGTATTCCTATTTCGATTCCGCTAAAACTGGCCTGCTCGATTGCAAAATTGTTGATCAAGGCCTGCCAGGTCGCAAACGACAGTGGTACGGCCGCCGAAAACAGGTAAAGTAGAAATTCTGGGCGCCGAAAGTATTTTTTAACCATAGAGGTCCTGCAACTGAAAAAGAGGGATCACAATCCGCGAATGGGGTAACAAATCCCTATACCCGAAATGCTAGTCAATGGCGTGAATAGTATCATAATCCAGTCAGTTGCTACTGATTGCAGTTTGAGTGTTATTGCAGCCATTCTGAATCTTTTATTGGCATTCATCATGCCGGTGTTTACTAAAACTGCCCGATGACTATTCTTTTATGAGTGTCGGGTCGAGTCCAGCGCAACATTCTTAGGAATGATCGGTATAAATAGGTAATGGATCCTGTTGGTGTTTCTATTATTATATCCTCCACTATTTAATTAACCCTCTAATCGCTAAATTCCCCCGGGAAAAAAGGTACAGTGGTGCGTTTTGAAAAAATATCCACATGAATACATTCCTCTACGGTTTTTCACTTGGATTTTCCCTGATTCTCGCGATTGGCGCACAAAATGCTTTTGTGCTGAAACAGGGTTTGCGGGGTGAGCATGTATTTCTGGTTAGCCTGATCTGTGCGCTATCAGATGCAGTTTTAATTTTGATCGGGGTGAGCGGGTTTCACCTACTGGTTTCGAGTTTTCCGGAACTGGTAAAGATTGCCCGTTATGGCGGTGCAATCTTTCTGTTTACTTATGGCCTTTTGAGTTTCCGCACAGCCTGGCAATCAAAGCACACACTGACACCCGCTGAAATGCAAAGCGTTAGCTGGGTTAATTCGGCACTCACCTGCTTCGCCTTTACCTGGCTGAATCCCCATGTATATCTGGATACGGTCGTGCTGATAGGCTCAGTGTCTTCCCAGTTCAGTGATGAAATCGAGTATTTTGCCGCCGGTGCTACCAGTGCCTCGTTCGTATTCTTCTTCTCCCTTGGCTATGGCGCACGATTGTTACGCCCGATATTTGCGCGCCCACGATCCTGGCAAATATTAGAAATTTTTGTCGGCATTATTATGTGGGCCATCGCCGCGAAGCTTGTATTTATGCAATAGGCAATATACATTTCACACCATCACAAACACGAGAAAATTATGCGCTTAAAACACAAGGTAGCCGTAGTTACCGGTGCCAGCAACGGCATTGGCCTGGCCATTTGCAAGCGTTACCTGGACGAGGGCGTTAAGCTAGTCATGACCGATATCGATGAACATAAAGGCCAAATCGAAGCGGCGAATTTGACTAGTAAAGGCGAGGTGATTTTTATTCATTGCGATGTCGGTGATAAGGCCAGTGTCGACAGTTTATTTACCCGGGCAGCGGAACATTTCGGTCGTATCGATATCACGGTCGCCAATGCGGGCATACTAAAAACCGGTGCTTTTGTAGATATCAGCGAGGAAGATTTCGATGCGGTGATACGCGTTAATTTGAAAGGCGTATTTCTCACCGGCCAGGCGGCAGCACGACAAATGTCGGCGCAGGATCCACAGGGCGGCACAATTATCAACATGTCATCGACCAATCAGGTGTTGGCCATCCCACAAATTACACCCTATGTCGTCGCCAAAGGCGGCGTCGGTCAATTGACCAAAGTAATGGCGATTAGCCTGGTCGAGCAAAATATTCGCGTCAACGGCATCGGGCCAGGGTCGGTGGCGACCGATATGTTTCAGAAAAATATTGCCACTGACGAAGAGGCCCTGGCATCTGTGATGTCACGCACACCGATGAAGCGTCCGGCCGATCCGGCTGAAATTGCTTCGATCGCGGTATTTCTGGCGTCTGAAGATTCTTCGTATATTACCGGGCAAACTATTTTTGCCGATGGTGGCAGGTTACCTTTGGCTTATACTTGCTAATTTCATTGCTGGTTTTCGCACACCAGGGCTTTCATAACTACGTAGCTACAAGTGAGTAGGTGCGCGAGTTACTTCTTTTGCTTGCCCAAAAGAATTAACCAAGAAAAGGGCAGCCCAATCGTGTGGCCTGACGGCTCCCTGGAAATGAACCGATTTAGGTGGGCACGCAGCCATTCGCATCCTGCTCAAGGCTGCTCTACAGACGTCCCTGCCTGTAGACCCACCAAAATCGATTCATTTCCAGCACACGAAGAGGGCGATTAAAAAAGCCCTATCTCAAGATACGTTTTTTTTAATTCCCCTTTCAAACCCTCGGCAAAATAAGGGTTTGTTCGGGGCGGCATTTCTTGGTGACTTCTTGTTGCTGTAGACAAGAAGTCACTCGCGCGCTTAGTCATAATTGACTATGAAAAAATGAAAGGATTAGTGTGCGAAATAAGATTAATAATTATCTAACGAATGACCACGAAAGGGCCATTCGCTACGAAATCATCTGATAATAAATATTCTGTGGATGCTCTGCTTCAATAAAGAAATACCAGCGTTCCACCACCAACCCTGTATATTGAATGAGAAAGGCTGTGGTACAGAGCATAATCGAAGTCTCGTCACTGACGACGAGTAAAATCACCGGCACTACAAATGTGGCAAGTAAAAAGAAGTGCCGCGCCAGTTTCACCACTGTGGCTCCGTAGGTATGAATAAACGCGCGGGTATTAAAGCTGCCACCCATAGCTCCCTGCGCCATCTGCCGGATGTTCGGATGGTGAATACCGATCGCTGACTGTAGTGTTGTTGGACTACGTAAGTTTTTATTGCGCTGCAATGACGCAAATCGCGTTATAAAACCAGCGCTGGTCAGAATTATGGCAAATTCCGCAAAGTATCCAAACCACTGCGGATCAGTAACGGTAGACAATGCGGCGGCCAGGGTAAATCCGGAAGCGGACCCAAGTAAGAGGAAATTCAATGCTGTTAGCGGACTATGCCATTGACGTAAGAATTTCAGACAGGCGTAAATCATCGCGGTGCACAGATATAAAGCGAACACTGCAAATGCAGCTAAAAATCCAACGGCTGTCGACCACTCAATTGGATAACCATTGCCCAGCACTATTATAACGTCGTGATTGCCGCAATATTTCAGCAAGGTATAAACCAATATCAGTACCAGTGTCACGGGCAGGACGATGACTTCACGCGATAACCAGGAAGTACGCCACATCGCCGCGGAACGCCAGGCCCGCTCGGGATGGCCCAGGTGGAATAAAGAGGCAACGAGGCCCGCTATTAACAGCCCTAAACTGATCACACCAGCGAGCACATCACCCTGAGAAGTTATGGCTATGACCGGTAAAACAGCCAGTAAGCCCAACACATCCGCGCTGAAATAGGCCAGGAACAGGCCCTGACCAGCGCCAATCAGAGTGGTTAGAAAGATCACGGATACGGCGGGCTTCATGATTTAAATACTACCAGGATGTCGAATCGTCGAGCGTAGTACGTTTAGTCGGTGCGCGCTGTGCCCTGTCTTCTTTCTTCAACGGATTGTCGGCACGCATCAAGTCCTCTTCGTGCACGGTAATTTTTGTTTTGCGTCTTGGCAAATAATGATTCGCCGGTTCGGTGCCCCACTCGGGCATAAGTTGATAACCGGCCGCCTCGTTGATGGCTAGCGAGGCTTCGGAATTCGGATCGTGTATGTCTCCGTATATTCTCGCGCTTGTCGGACAGGCCAGTACACAGGCTGGTTTGCGCTCTGCTTCAGGTAGCGATTCATCGTAGATTCTATCGACGCATAGAGTACACTTTTTCATCACCTTTTGTTTCTCATCTATTTCGCGCGCGCCGTAAGGGCAAGCCCAGGAACAATACTCACAACCGATACATTTGTCGTAATCGACTAGTACGATGCCATCCTCCGGGCGTTTGTAACTAGCGCCTGTCGGACACACTGGCACACAGGGTGGATCTTCACAATGCAGGCAGGATTTAGGAAAGTGTACGGTTTGCGTATCTGGAAATTCGCCAACTTCAAAGGTTTGTACGCGGTTAAAAAACGTACCTGTTGGATCCGCGTCATAAGGGTTTCTATCGACCATCGGACCGGCTTCGCCAGAAGTATTCCATTCCTTGCAACTGGTCACGCAAGCGTGGCAGCCAACACAGGTATTGAGATCGATAACAAGCGCAAGTTGAGTCATGAGTTCACCAGTCCATTTACAAATGCCTGCCATTTTTTACGTGCAGGCTCCATTCCCGGAACCCGTTTCATAGTCTCAAATTGGGGCCATGTCTGCTTCGGTTCGCTATCATCAGCCTTGTATACACGCACTCGCAGGTCGTACCAGGCCGCCTGCCCGGTAACCGGATCCGAGTTCGAATAGCGGTAATCACCCTGATGCGACGGAATTTCTTCACTGATCAGGTGGTTGAGTAAAAAACCTTTTTGTGACTCGTTGGCCTTGTCGGTTAACGACCAACTACCCGAAGCCTTACCAATCGCATTCCAGGTCCACACCGTACCGGGTTCAACGGCTTCACTATAGCGACACATGCAACGTACCCGACCATGCTCGGATTCCACCCAGATCCAGTCACCGTCGTTAAAACCATTCTTCACCCCAACTCGTGGGCTAACGAACAAATAGTTATGCGCATGGATTTGACGTAACCAGGCATTTTGTGAATCCCACGAGTGATACATCGCCATCGGTCGTTGCGTAATCGCATTGAGAGGGTATTTTTCCTTGTCGATGGTTTGGGTTTCGAGTGGCTCCGAATAAAACGGTAAGGGATCAAAATGCAATCGCACGCGTTCGCGTAAATGTTCAGGCGGTTGACGTCCGGCCCGCTTGCCTTCTGCGGCGAGCCGAAATTTCTGCAGGATCTCGGAATAGATATGTACATTAACCGGATCAGTATAGCGGATCAGACCGTGATCCTGCGCCCAGTGCAAATACCCACGATTCCAGTTACGCATATACTGGTAAGATCGCGGAAGTTTGTACTGGTAAACACAGTTGTTCTTCGCATACATTTCCCATTGGTTCGGATTGGGCTCGCCACGCATGAACTTTTCACCGCCTTTGCCACGCCAACCGGCCAAAAATCCGATGCCCGAACCTGGTTCAGTTTCATAGTTGATTACCAGATCTTTGTAATCCTTGAACTTACGACTACCGTCGAAATTCATGAATCGTGGCAGTTTAAGACGCGTCGCGAGTTCGACAATGACATCCTGAAATGGACGGCATTCACCCCTGGGTGGCACCACAGGCACTCTGACCGAATCGGCTGGGCCTTCAAACTCTGAAATGGGCCGATCGAGCATCGACATCGCATCGTAGCGCTCCAGATAAGTAGTATCGGGCAATACGATATCGGCAAATGCGATAGTTTCCGAATGAAACGCGTCGCACACGATCAAGAACGGGATTTTGTATTCACCATCGTCGTTTTTATCAACCAGCATCTGGCGTACACGCATGGTATTCATCGACGAATTCCATGCCATATTTGCCATGAATAGCATGAGCGTATCAATTGGGTAGGGATCGCCGCGCCAGGCGTTGGTGATGGCGTTATGCATCAAGCCATGAACTGCCAACGGATATTCCCACGAAAAGCCCTTATCGAGACGCAATGGACCGCCCTCTTCATCGACGAACAAATCTTCCGGTTCCGCCGGAAAACCAAGCGGCATGCCCTCAAGCGGCGCGCCGGGCTGAACCGCGTCGGGTGATTTTGGTGGCTTGGCACATGGTGGGATCGGGCGCGGAAATGGTGCTTTGTGGCGGAACCCACCCGGACGATCGATAGTGCCCAGTAATGACATCAAAATACCGAGCGCGCGAACAGTATGGAAGCCGTTGGAGTGTGCAGCCAGGCCCCGCATCGCATGAAACGATACTGGATTACCAGTAATCGATTCGTGCTCATTGCCCCAGGCATCGGTCCAGGGGACAGGTAATTCGATTTGTTCATCGCGCGCGGTAATTCCCATTTCGTGGGCGAGGCGGCGAATTGTGTCTTGCGGGATACCGGTAATGCCTTCGGCCCACGCGGGAGTGTATTGTTCGACACGCTCTTTCAATAGCTGGAACGAGGGTTTAACCGGGGTGCCGTCTTCTAGTACAAACTCACCCATCAGGCGTGGATCGGCATTCTGACTATGCGATCTTACTGCATTATCGCTATTACGATCCCACCACATCTTATTTTCTGGCTCGACACAGGTTTTCTCAATGGCTTCGATGGAACGCAAAAACATACCAAAATCCTTGCTCTCCGGGTCGACATTGACGAGATCGGGAGAATTGCTGTACTTCAAAAGAAACTCACGGTCGTAAAGTCCCAGCTTTATAATTTCATGAATAATTGCGAGCAATAATGCACCATCAGTGCCGGGTTTAATGGCAATCCATTCATCGGCTATCGCCGCATAACCACTACGAACCGGGTTGATCGAGATAAACTTACCGCCATTACGTTTGAACTGCGCGAGGGCAATTTTCATCGGATTCGAGTGATGGTCTTCGGCTGTACCGAGCATGATAAAAAGGCGAGAGCGCTCTAGATCAGGACCACCAAATTCCCAGAACGAACCGCCGATGGTATAAATCAGCCCGGCGGCCATATTGACCGAGCAAAATCCACCGTGGGCAGCGTAATTCGGTGTGCCAAACTGCTTGGCGAATAATCCGGTCAGTGCCTGCATCTGATCACGTCCAGTGAAAAGTGCGAAACGCTTCGGATCGGTTTCGCGAATGTGCTGAAGACGATCAGCAATCGTGCTGAATGCTTCTTCCCAGGAGATTTCTTCAAATTCTGACGCACCGCGTTCAGAGCCTGGCTTGCGTCGTAGTGGTTTGGTGAGCCTCGCCGGAGAATACTGTTTCATGATGCCCGAAGCACCCTTTGCGCACAGCACACCCTTATTGATCGGATGTTTTGGATTCCCTTCGATATAACGTACTACACCATTTTCGACCGTGACGTTAATACCGCAGCGACAGGCGCACATATAGCAAGTCGTCGACTTGATTTCGCTTTTTACCGCCGCAGTCTTCGCCATCGATTTCGATCCGTAATAATTGAGGAAGACATTCAGTGTGAGAGCCTATCGGCGGATAATCAAAATAATTTTTTTAATTGGGCGAATAAATCTACTAATATGTAATAAATAGTACTTATATGTTATTACTGCTTATATGTATTATTAATATCTAAGCTGCTGGCTAGACCGCATATCCCGGGTGAGGAAACGAAGGCCCGGAAACGCAGGTTTCGATATACCCAGGCTCCCGAATCCCTTGATAAACTCTATATCACTCACCGCCCTGGTACGATATATGGGCTGTGCTTGCCGATGTCTTTTGTGTAGACTGCGGCTCAATTCTTACCACCTGGCAGCAAACTAAACCGATGATAATATTCTTAGTCCCTGGAATCGCTAAATTATGATTCGAGTGGAAAATTTATCGAAACATTTTAGTGGCTTGAAGGCAGTCAATAATATTTCGATCAATATTGCCAAAGGCACCATTACCGGTCTAATCGGCCCAAACGGGGCCGGAAAGACGACTCTATTTAACACCATTGCTGGTGTATATAAACCTACCTCGGGGCGGGTATATCTTGGCAATGAAGATATTACAGGACTCAAGCCGCATCAACTATTCAGTAAAGGATTGTTACGAACTTTTCAAATCGCGCATGAATTCTCGCGCCTTAGTGTTAGCGAAAACCTGATGATGGTGCCAGGCAATCAATCGGGAGAAAATTTGATGAATGCCTGGTTTCGGCGCAGCGAGGTTGATCTGGAGGAGAATGCCATCCACGATAAGGCAATGGAAGTCATCGATTTTTTAAACCTGGGGCATATTGCTGACGAACCAGCTGGAAATCTTTCCGGCGGCCAGAAAAAACTGCTGGAATTAGGTCGCACTATGATGGTCGATGCCAGCATCGTTTTTCTCGACG
The DNA here is from genome assembly GCA_965370015.1 of uncultured bacterium. Classification (GTDB taxonomy): domain Bacteria; phylum Pseudomonadota; class Gammaproteobacteria. Next base: position 39,420 of record CBDUSZ010000002.1, read on the forward strand.
AAGTAGGCGCAGGTGTTAATCGCACACTATTAAAGGAAATTGGTAATGCGATTATCAAACTCAATGAAGAAAAGGGTTATACATTTTGCATGATTGAGCATGACATGGACTTTATTGGACGCATGTGTGACCCGGTGATATGTATGGCAGAAGGTGCGGTACTTGCCGAAGGCACTGCCAAAGAAATCCAGAATAACGAAGAAGTAATCGAGGCCTATCTGGGTCGCGGATTAAAAAACAAAGAATTAAAGACCAGATCTGGAGCGCAAGCATGAGCTTTTTAAGCGGCCAAAATATGACTGGAGGTTACGGTGGCGCCGATATTTTGAAAGGCTGTACCATTGCCGTCGATAAGGGCGAAATTGCGGTCATAGTCGGTCCCAATGGTGCGGGCAAGTCGACTGCCATGAAGGCGATACTTGGAATGCTGGATTTGAGGGAGGGTTCAGTAATCTTCAAAGGCAAGGATATCACCCATTTATCACCTCAGGCCCGCGTTGCCGAAGGTATCGCTTTTGTGCCGCAAAATAACAATGTGTTCGTCAATATGACAGTATTCGAAAATCTTGAAATGGGTGCGTTCCTGCGCAACGATGATATCAGTGAAACACTCGAGCAGGTATTTGAGCTATTCCCAATACTCGCGGAAAAGCAGGGACAATTGACCGGTGAACTCTCCGGCGGCCAACGCCAGCAAGTCGCAGTTGCCAGAGCCTTAATGTCTCAACCTTCAGTTTTAATGCTAGATGAACCAACTGCTGGCGTATCCCCGATCGTGATGGACGAGTTATTTGACCGCATTCTTGAAATACGACAATCCGGCGTAGCGATTTTGATGGTCGAACAAAACGCCCGGCAGGCACTCAATATTGCGGACAAGGGATTTGTACTCGTCATCGGTGAAAATCGGCACACGGATACAGGGCAAGCCCTACTTAACAACCCTGAAGTTCGACGTTCATTCCTCGGGGGTTAGCGGTGGAAGCATTAATTGATTTTCTAAATGCGTTGGTACTGCTGCTCAATTTTATCGTCGTACCTGCACTGTCTTACGGCTCTCAACTAGCACTCGGCGCACTCGGCATTACACTGATTTTCGGCATACTTCGATTCGCCAATTTTGCTCACGGCGACACGATGGCTTTCGGCACCATGATTACCATTCTCGTAACCTGGTGGCTACAGTCAAAGGGCATCAGCCTGGGACCTTTACCCACAGCGTTGCTGGCATTACCGGTCGGCATTGCTTTCACCGTTGCGCTGATGGTATTCACCGACAAAACCGTTTATCGATATTATCGACACCACAAGGCCCCGCCAGTTACGCTGATGATTGCATCGATGGGCGTGATGTTCATGACCAATGGAATTGTGCGTTTCATCATTGGGCCGAACGATCAACGTTTTTTCGATGGTGAGCGATTTATCATCCACGCCCGCAACTTCAAGGCGGTTACTGGGCTCAGCGAAGGCTTGTCCATTAAGGTTTCGCAGGGACTGACTATTTTTATCGCGATTCTGCTGGTTATAGCGCTATTCTGGTTTTTACAGAAAACCCGCACCGGCAAGGGTATGCGCGCCTATTCGGACAATGAAGATCTGGCATTGCTGTCTGGTGTTGACCCGGACCGGGTTGTGCTCGTGACCTGGATTCTGGCGGCAATTCTGGCGACTATAGCCGGTACCTTATACGGCCTCGACAAGAGTTTTAAGCCTTTTACCTACCTTCAGTTATTGCTACCAATGTTCGCGGCGGCAATAGTCGGCGGTATTGGTAACCCGGTCGGCGCGATCCTGGGCGGCTACGTGATCGCGTTTTCCGAAGTATTCATCACTTACGCCTATAAGAAAGTGTTTGTCTACCTGTTGCCTTCTGCGCTGGAACCCTCTGGTTTGATGCAATTACTCTCAACCGACTACAAGTTTGCGGTGTCGTTTATCATTTTGGTGCTGGTACTACTGGTCAAGCCAACGGGCATACTAAAAGGCAAGGTGCTATGAGCAGCGAACGAAGAACCTGGCTGGCATATAGTATTATTGGATTGTTATTTCTGATCGTCGGATTTAGTCAATCCTGGTCCGTCGCACTGGGAATATTCAATCTCTGTCTGATTTCTGCAGTGATGGCTCTGGGGGTGAATATTCAATGGGGTTATGCCGGTCTCCTCAACGTCGGCATCATGGGTTTTGCTGCGCTCGGAGGCATGACAGCAGTATTAGTCTCACAAGCCCCGGTCGTAGCCGCCTGGGAGGCGGGATGGGCAAAGCTACTATTATCAGCTGTATGTTTTGCAGCCACCGTTGGTTTAGCCCTTATCGCTTATCGAAAAATGGGTAGCGGACAACATCGAACTATGATGATAAGCGCAATACTCATAATTGGTCTGTTTTTAACGCGTTATTTTCTTGACCCGGCAGTGGCGTCGATTGAAGCCATAGAACCGGCAAAAACCGGCTTTCTGGGTGGAATGGGGATGCCAATTCTGTTTTCATGGGTGATAGGCGGAATGGTGGCGGCTGGAATCGCCTGGTTGATCGGCAAGGTCGCTCTTGGTCTGCGTGCAGATTACCTGGCTATCGCCACGCTGGGTATTTCTGAAATAATTATCGCCGTGTTGAAAAACGAAGACTGGTTAACCCGCGGTGTTAAAAATGTCACCGGTCTACCTCGCCCGGTACCCTATGAGATTGAATTGCAATCCAGCGACTGGTTCCTGAACCTGATCAGCTGGTGGCACAGTGGATCATTATCGACCCTGGCCAACGCTGACAAACAGGCGGCACTCAGACAATTCACTATTGAGGGATCGAGTATTTTCGTAAAGCTTTGTTATACCGGGTTGTTTGCCACAGTTTTGGTCATTATATTATTGTTGAGTGTCAGGGCGCTTAATTCTCCCTGGGGACGCATGATGCGCGCGATCCGAGACAATGAAATTGCGGCGAGCGCGATGGGTAAGGATGTTACCCGCAGGCACTTGCAAATTTTTGTTATCGGTTCGGCCGTTATAGGAATAGCCGGTGCCATGCTGACGACCCTGGATGGACAGTTCACACCCACTGCATACCAACCTCTGCGTTTCACCTTCTTGATATGGGTTATGGTTATCGTTGGCGGCTCGGGCAACAATATGGGATCGGTGCTCGGTGGATTCCTGATCTGGCTGGTGTGGATAGAGGCCGAACCAATCGGTGTCTGGATGATGGAATTCGGTACCTCGTGGATGGACGAAGGCAATGCAATCAGGATTCACCTGATAGACAACGCGCAACATATGCGGTTGTTCTTTATGGGGCTGGTATTATTGCTCGTGCTTCGATTTAGTCCCGGCGGCATTTTGCCGGAAGTGAACAGGAAAAGAAGTTAATCTGCAGAGAACCTGGGAATATACGCTGGGGAAAAGCCTGGGCCTGAGAAAAGCAGGGGAAACCTGATCGATGCAGACCTTCCTCGGACCTGCGCTTCGACTTAACCCATTTTAACCAGGCATCCGAGTGACTCGGAATTCATTAGAGGCTCCAATATAAAAAACTCCGGGCTCCTTGAGCGAGCCCGGGTTTTAATAACAGAGATACATACTGAGATAAGCCCAGCCTGAATCGGAGCTACCTAGTGAACTTTAACAGTATTAAATTTACCATTGCCGACTTCGAGTTCCTTGTAGGTTCCGAAAACTTCACCGACATCATTAAATTCAACATTGGTAGCACCCTGATAATTAACGTCACCACCGGCTGCTATAATTTTTAATGCCTTGTCTAATTCACCTGGACCGATTTCCTTACCTGGAGCATTGGCTACCATCATCATTTTGGACTGGATAGCCGCCCGATCAGCGGAACCTGCAGCCTGCATCGCCAGTATAATCAATGCCGCAGCGTCATAGGACTCGGGTACAAATGGACCGTCCGCCGAAACACCATTGGCGCTGGCATATTTGGTGAACGCGTCGGCACCTGAAGATCCGCCTGGTAAGGTCGCTATGGCGCCATCAAGATCAGAGCCAATGGCTGCAATTAACGATTCTCCAACCATCCCATCGGCGAGGATAAAATTACTGAATGCATCCGAATCTATTGAGGCCTGGATAATACCCTTGCCACCCTGGTCAACATATCCAAAGACGGCCAGATATTTTGAGCCTGATGCTGACAAGGCACCGACCTCAGCAGAATAATCCGCCTTACCATCTTCGTGAGCGGCAATAATCGAGATTTTGCCGCCTTTCGCCTTGAATGCCTTGCTAAAAGAATCGGACAAACCCTTACCATAGTCATTATTGGTATAGGTAACAGCAACTTCACTGATCCCACGGCTAGATAACACATCGGCCAGTACCTGACCCTGTCTTGCATCGGAAGGTGCCGTTCTATGGAAGAACCCCTTGTCATCGATGGTAGAAAGCGCGGGAGAGGTAGCAGATGGAGACACCATCACCACACCGTTGGGAACAGCAACATTATTGGCAATCGCGGTTGTTACGCCGGAGCAGTCGGCACCCATGATCGCTACGACATTGTCAGAAGTGATCAACCTTTCAGCAACAGCTGTAGCCGCAGCCGAATCGATACAGGTAGAATCACCACGAACACTAACAATTGTACTTCCGTCGAGCAGACTGCCTGACTTTGACGCTTCTGAAAAAGCCAGTTCGGCACCATCCGCCATTGATGGTGTGAGTGACTCAATTGGACCGGTAAAACCAAGTATAATACCAATTTTGATCTCTTCAGCGATAACGGGTGCTGACAATGTAGCTAACATTGTTGAGGCTATAAGAATTTTTTTCATGTGCACTCTCTCAATAATTTAATTTATCGTTTTTAGTTGCTCGAAATTCATGAGGAATAATGGTTGAATTTCGAGTTTGCAAGCCGATATTATCACTGTTTTTAGCTGCTTGCATATGCCCACTCCAATTTCATTGTCAAAAGGCCCTGTATTTTTGTATTTTCGGTGGATTTGGGTTGCTTTTATTCACCATTCTCTTTACTTTCAAGCGTCTTTTAATTTATCTGAATAGCCTGGACCAACCATGCCAATGGATGCAAGTATGATTAGCGAATCCTCACCTACAAGCTGGCGCAAATTTCCAATACAGCAGCAACCAACCTACCCCGACCAGCAGCGATTAAAGCAGGTAGAACAAAAACTCGGCGGTTTGCCGCCGCTGGTTTTCGCTCAGGAGATTCGTGACCTGAAGCATAGCCTCGCCGAAGTTTCTGCTGGCCGAGGGTTTTTGTTGCAAGCGGGTGACTGCGCCGAATCGTTCGCAGAATTTAATGCCAACAAAATACGGGATACCTTTAAGGTATTGCTACAAATGGCCGTGGTATTGACCTTTGGCGGTCGCAGGCCTGTTACCAAGCTTGCCCGTACGGCGGGACAATTTGCCAAACCGCGTTCTTCTGATATGGAAGAAATCGATGGCATCACTCTACCGAGCTATCGCGGCGATATTATCAATAGCGTCGAATTTAATGCGAGTGCACGAACCCCTGACCCCGGGCGTATGCTGGAAGCCTACCACCAGAGCGCTTCAACATTGAACCTGTTGCGCGCCTTTGCACAGGGAGGTCTGGCGGATCTGCATCAGGTTCACCGTTGGAACTTGAGTTTCGTAGAAGCCAGTCCGGCCAAACAACGTTATCTGAAGATGTCGGAACGCATCGAGGATGCACTGAAGTTTATGGAAGTTTGCGGCATTACCTCAGAGACCGCACCATCAATACGAGAAACTCAGTTATTTACCTCGCACGAAGCATTATTACTCAACTATGAAGAAGCGCTGTCGAGAATCGACTCATTTACCGGTAAGCGCTACAACTGCTCGGCACATTTTGTCTGGATCGGTGAGCGTACACGTCAACTCGACCATGCCCATGTTGAATTCTCCAAACACATTGAAAACCCAATAGGGGTTAAAATTGGTCCTTCGATTGATAAAGACGAATTAATACGCTTAATTGACGCACTCAACCCGGATAACGAATCGGGACGATTAACTCTGATCACGCGCATGGGCGCCGATAAACTCGCCGAGACTCTGCCGGGTTTAATTCGTGTAGTACAAAGCGAAGGGCGTAATGTAGTCTGGTCATCTGACCCGATGCATGGCAATACGGTAAAAGCCAGCAGTGGATACAAAACCCGTAAATTTGAAGACATCATGCGCGAACTAGGTCAGTTCTTCTCAGTACATCAGGCAGAGGGCAGTTATCCGGGTGGCATCCACCTCGAAATGACCGGCGAACATGTGACCGAGTGTACCGGGGGAGCCTATCAAATTTCCGATGCCGACCTTGGCACACGTTACCTGACACGCTGCGACCCCAGACTAAATGCAGACCAGGTATTAGAACTTGCTTACCTAATGGCCGATTCCTTAAAAGAGGCTAAAGTCGCTCTCGAATGAGCTGATTTAGGCTGCAGTCGGTCGAATTCATGCTAAACGCGACTGACTCTCGATATTCAGTTATTTTAATACAGTTAATTTCTTGAAGGCAATATTTATGACCCAGGCAACAGATTCCGGCAGCAAACTACAGCAGGTATTAAAGGCTGGTCAGTTTGCGATGACGGCCGAAACCTCACCGCCCGATGCCGCTTCGGCCGAAGCGGTACTTAGTCGGGTGCGTTGCCTGAAAGGTATCGCCGATGCCGTCAACGTCACCGACGGCGCGAGCGCGCGCGTGCATATGTCAGCCCTGGCTGCAGCGGCCATCATGGCACGCGAAGGTATCGCCCCGGTATTACAATTAACCACACGTGACCGAAATCGACTTGCCCTGCAAGGCGATGTTATCGGCGCGGCAGCGCTCGGTATTCATAATTTCCTCTGCCTCACCGGTGACAAGATGTCGGCCGGAGATCAGCCCGATGCTGCCGAGGTATTCGAAATTGACAGTGGTGCATTGATGCGTCAAATGCGCGATATGCGCGATCTGGGTACCTACCCATCAGGCAGGGAAATCAATCCGCCGCCTGCCCTGTTCCTCGGTGCTGCCGAGGTGCCGAGCGACCCCGATACCGACTGGTCGCCAGCACGAATTCTGGCAAAAATTAGCAATGGTGCGCAGTTTTTCCAGACCCAGTACTGCTTCGATCTGGGTATCGCGGAGCGATACTGCCACCGCCTGGTAGAAGAAGGCATCACTGAAAAGGCTCACTTTTTGATTGGCGTCGGCCCTTTGGCATCGGCCAAATCGGCGCGCTGGATGGATGCAAATCTGTACGGGGTCGACATACCCGAGACAATTATCAAACGCCTGGAAGGTGCAGATGATGAAAAAGCCGAAGGTCGCGCAATTTGTGCTGAACTGCTACAGGGCCTTGCTGAGATCAACGGCTGCGCTGGTGCACATTTGATGGCCCCGCATCAGGAGGCCGCTTGCGCCCAGGTGATCGAGGAATCGGGCCTGCTTAAACAGCGGACTTAAGCATTCGCTAAACCAGGCTAATCCAACCGATTACATCGGCCGAACGACTGCAACAGGTGTACCTTACAGCGATACTGCAACTTCAAAAAATTCGGTCAATAATGAACTATTTTTTAATCCCCATGAATTGAGATTAATACGGTTGTGTTCACTGATGACCAGCAGATCGAATAATGGTTAACTGGATCGATAACAATGAGCTACTCATCTGGTGGCTGATATTCAGTTCAGTGATTATTTTCGTAGTAACCCTGTTCCTGGCGCCATTCATATTGGCAGGTTTGCCGGTTGATTATTTTTCGAGCTCGTCCAGGCACCGCAGATACCGCTCAGAGCGACACCCGCTGTTACGAGTATTGTTGTTTAGTTTGAAAAATTGCGCTGGCTTACTACTGCTAATTG
>CBDUSZ010000003.1:0-44240 GCA_965370015.1 uncultured bacterium
GCCTGATAGGTGGAATATTATTTTTGATCGCATGTTTTGTATTTCTGGTTCCCGTAATTTCAGCGATACTGTCTACGGCAAACCTCAGTAGCGAACCCGAAACCACCAATACCGAGACCACTAACCGTAATTAAGTGCGGCAGCGTAGATATTCTCGATATCCTGTAAATTAGTCTCACGTGGCGCGTTTGCGATCGCCCGTATCTGTCGCACCGATGAGGCCGCCAAAGGTTTCACATCGGCTTCACTAAACCCCAGGTCGCCCAGGCCATTCGGCATGCCGGTTTTTTTCATCAGTTCGATAATACGCCCTGCCACCACCTCGCCGGCTTCGTCGGGACCGGCATCCCAGGCATTCGCTCCGAGACTATTGGCGGCTTCGAGATGGCGTTCCGGTGCCCCGGCAGCAGTGTAGCGAAAGATTGCCGGTGCCGAGGCAATTACACTAATGCCATGGGGAATAAATGGCGAAGCTACCGAGTAGTCGGCGGTGGTAATGTCCTGCATTAAATGCGTCACCCCGTAAGAAAGTGCATGCGGTAAATGCGTACCCGAATTACCAAATGCCATGCCGGCGAGCGTGGCACCCCACATCAGTTGATCGCGGGCCTCGCTATCCCCGGCGTCTTTAACACCGCGTTCCAAAAACTCACCCGCCAGTTCTAACGCACGCGTTGCGGCCAGGTCACTCCATGGATTCGCGCCCTGAACATAAGGCCGTTTCAGTGGGTCGTCGACTTTGGCCCAACGCGTATAGGCTTTTGAGGTATAACACTCGATCGCATGACTGAGCAAATCGAAACCGGTAGAGGCCACTATATTACCCGGCAAACTATCGCAACAGGCCGGATCGACCAGCGCTTCGTCGGGTAATAATAACGGGTTACCAAGCACGAACTTGGTGTTTAAATCATTGATTCGAATGACCGACAAGGAGGTGCATTCGGATCCGGTACCAGAAGTAGTGGGACAGGCCAAATGTGGTAGCAAGGTGCCTGGAATCGGTTTCCCGGCGCCCAGTGGTGGTGCGAAATAATCGAGAAAGTCACCGGTCGGATACAGGCCATAAACCATTGCAGCCTTGGCGGTATCCATTACCGAACCGCCGCCCACCGACACCATAGCGTCGAAATCTCCCTCGGCGATAAAACGCGCACCGCTCTTAACACTGCTATCGTCGGCCTCGATGCGGATTTCAGAAAATATTTCAACCTCCAGGCCGGCTTCACGCAACGATTGCTGCACGATAGCGACATAAGGACCGTCTTGCAGAAATGGGTCGGTGAACAGGGCAATACGTGTCATGCCTCGTGCGGCGGCCCGGGCACCAACCTCGCTCAGACATCCGCGCCCGAATGTCAACTTCGGTATCGCCACGGTAAATGTTTCTGCGCCGTGGTCGCAGGGCGCGAAATATTGACAGCCCATCGTTGATTTCCCCTAGATTTGATAAGTGCTAATACTACCATCACTCGCCATTGAGGTAACCGATTCTATGTATCCTTTGACTCCGTTTGATGGCGTCAACTAATGCGTCGCCCGCTCACCCCAAATTTCCCGTAAGCGTTTATCACGCCCACATCCCCATCTATAGTATTTGTATTTAAGCGGATTACTCTTGTAATAGTCCTGGTGATAGCTCTCGTCACCGCTAATCGGATAAAAGCGCATCGCATCGAGTATCGGCGTAACCACGGCTTTATCAGGGAACATTTCGATCACCTGCTGCTTCGATTGCTCAGCCAGTTTTCTCTCTTCGTCGCTGGCAACAAAAACGGCGCTTAAGTAGCTATCACCCTTGTCACAAAACTGACCTCGCGCATCGAAGGGATCGATATTGACCCAGAAATGATCGAGTATGCCCCGATAGTCGACTACCTTCGGGTCATAGGTGATCTCAACAGCCTCGTAGTGCCCGCTGTGATTGCCGTTATAGGTGGGATTTTTTAATCTACCACCGGTAAAACCAGATACCACGTCACTCACACCCGGCAAAGATTCATAATCCGATTCCATACACCAGAAGCAACCCCCGGCGAGGATGGCCTTAGCGGCCGACACGGATTGAGCGGAAATCGCTAACAGAAAAATCATCATAAGCCGATTTGTTATTTTCATAGTTACGCCAATTCATAATATTTAAAAATTAAATTCCATTGGTTTGACTCAAATTGTCGCACCCGGTTCAGTATTATTAAGCGCACGGAATGTGAACTCGCCACTATTGACGCTTGAATTTCTCTGAGTATATTTGGTCTATAAATCTATATCTGTATCTAAAAAATGCGCCATCATGGAACGAGCCCGTTCCAGGCCGGGGAGGAGTCAATGAAAATTATCGTCAGTATGCTACTTAGTCTCGCTTTGTCACCGCTATATGCGGTCGGTATGGCGGTCGACTATCAGGTCAATGGAGAGGACTACCAGGGATATTACGTCAGTGCTTCAGCAGACGCCCCGCTAGTGCTATTGATCCATGACTGGGACGGTCTCACCAATTATGAAATCAAGCGCGCAGAGATGCTCGCCGAAATGGGTTATTCGGTGTTCGCAGCTGACCTGTTCGGTGCGGGCGAGCGCCCGACAAAAGTCGTAGACAAGCGGCAACACACGGGGGAGCTTTACAAAGACCGCAAAAAGATGCGCTCATTGATGACCGGGGCACTTGAAAAAGCCGCATCGCTTGGTGGAAATAAAACTAACGCCATCGCAATGGGTTATTGCTTCGGCGGTGCTGCAGTACTGGAACTCGCCCGTTCTGGTGCCGACCTGAAAGGATTTGCCACTTTTCACGGCGGGCTTAAAACGCCTGACGGACAAGATTACAGCGATACCAAAGGTAAAGTATTAATCATGCATGGCACCGCGGACACCGCAATCACGATGGATCAGTTTGCTGGCCTCGCGAAAGACCTGGAAGGTGCCGATATAGCGCATGAAATGATCACCTATAGTGGCGCACCGCATGCTTTTACGGTATTCGGCTCTGACCGATACCGCGAGGATGCGGATCGAAAATCCTGGGATCGGTTCAGCCAGTTTTTAAAGGAAGTTAGTGCGTGGTAGGATAACATCTGGCCTATAGGAGTTTATTTAATAGCGTTAACGGATGCTGATTCGAAATCTTATGGTGTTGCAACTGGCACCTGCATGAAAACCCACTGCTTAAAAGTTCCCCTTGGTGACTGCTGGCAATATCCTGCCAGTTGAGTTTGAATATATCATCGCATAGCTTCTGATTTTCGCGCTCGTGTCCGAACAGGCCTGCCATACCGCAACACCCGGCTGACTGGATGTTCAACGATAGTCCCAAATGACTGAAGATTGTTCGCCAATCCTGTGCTGATTGTTTGTCGCCAGTCTGTTCCATGCAGTGGGGTAACAGCAAGTACTCTTTCCCCGGTTTCGCCAGGTCACTGGTTGGTTGATGGGCTTTCAAATCAATCCTGGCTTCGCCGATTTGGGTCGCGATCCAGCTTTCGACCGACCAAATCGTATAATCGGGCGCTTGCCCCAGTACCTCGGCGTACTCTTTTTGGTGCAGCAAGCGGGTGACGACCTCGACACTGATCAGTGGTAAACCAGTTTTCGCGAGCCGCTTTGTGGCCTCGACATGCGCCAGTGCCTGGCGCTTAAACTCATCGCGAAATCCCTTTACGTGTAGCGCCTTGCCATTAGCTAAAACTGGCGCGAACAGCACCTTATAGCCAAATTTACCGAGCAAATCGTGGGCTGCCAGCAATACTTCTGCGCTATAACTGGCATTGAAGCTGTCTGGCAGTAAAATCACCTGGTTTTCAGCACTCGAATCCCTGCTCGGCAATGCATCCAACTCGACAGTTACGGCATTTCGCTTTGCTAAGCCTTTTTGCAGCGAACTCGAAAAACGCGGTGGCGAGACAATTCCGACCCCCCACCGGAGCAACGCAATCGAAACAGCATTTTGTGTCAAACTGTTGGCAAGACGTGGCGCACGCCTGCCCAGATTGGCGAAGGTTTCAAGGTACGCGAATACCCTGTCTCGCAGTTTGCGCCCGTGTTTCCTGGCATAGTGTTGCAGAAAGGACGATTTCAGATCGGGAATATCAACTTTCAGAGGACAGCTATAGGAACAGGATTTACACGACAGGCAGGCATTAAGCGAACTATAAATCTCGGCTTCAAGTGCTTGTACCCGTTCAGAGTCGGGTTCGATCGATTGTAACCTGGCCCATTCGCGCAACATCGCCGCCCGGCCCTTGGGTGACAGGGTTTTGTCTTTAGTTGCCTTATACGAGGGGCACATGGCGTCATTTACCTGCCAGCTAAAACAGGCCGCATTGCCATTACAGTTAATCGCTGAATTGTAGCGCTTCGCCCAGTCGTGCCTGATCTGTTCATCGAAAGCACCGCGGAAAGGTACCTCGTCGATTTTTGCGACCGTGACTGGATTGCCCTCTGGGGTCGCGAGTTTTCCCGGATTGAAAAGATTGTGCGGATCGAATGCAGTTTTAATCTGGTGTAGCACCGGCATTAAATGTTCGCCAAAAAACAGCGGCGAATACTCGCCCCGATAACCGCGTCCGTGTTCACCCCATAACAACCCGCCATATTGTTTCACCAGAGTCGCAACCTGATCGGTGATGCTGCGTATCATCTCGCGGTTCGATTGCTGGGTCATATCCAGCATTGGCCGAACATGCAGACATCCGACATCGGCGTGCCCGTACATTGCATAGTCGATTTTATGATCATCGAGAATGGCTCGAAATTCCTCCACATAGTCGGCGAGCTGATCTGGTGGTACCGCAGAATCCTCAACAAAGGCCAGACCCTGGGGTTTATCCTTCATTGCGGCAAGCAAACCCACCGAGCGACTACGCAGATTCCATAAAGAAGCAATCGCTCCTACATCGGTTTCCACCAGGCTAGTGACGACAGCGTAGTCCTTGCTGGTGCGCTTGATATGCGCATCGAATTTTTCACATTGCTGCCGGATACTCTCCTCATCGTCACCAATTACTTCGATAAAGTTAATTGCCTTGAGCGACTGGTCTAGCGGCTGACCTTTAAAAACGGCCTGGATATCATGCCATATCGGATCACGCTGCGCCTGCGAGATAAGCTTGTCATCGAGAATTTCGATTGCCGCCGGATTCGACTCGCATAATTCAGCCACGTGCCGCAGTGCTTTCAGGTAGTCATCGTAGAGTACAACAATCAATGCCTTGTATTTTGGTACCCTGGCCAGGCGAAGCGTTATCGATTTGGTAAATGCAAGCGTGCCCTCAGAGCCGGCCAGCAAGTAACTCATGCGAAACTGTTGGTCATCGCCCAAAACCTGTTTCAGGTTATATCCGGTCAATCCGCGATTGAGATCAGGAAACACCTTATCGATTTCGTCACGATGCTGCACTACCGCTTCGTGTACCCGGTGTTGAAGACGATCACCCAGGGAATTGTTTTTTAATGCGGATAATTTTTCTATCGGCGTCGGCTTGACCTGGTAGTCCGAAGCATCGGATAACACCACATCGAGTGCTTCGATATAAGCCGAGGTTTTGCCATAAATACGTGAGCCTTTACCCGAGGCATCGGTCGCCACCATACCGCCAATGGTCGCGCGAGATGCAGTCGATACATTGGCTGGAAAAAATAATCCATGGGGTTTTAGAAATTCATTGAGCTGGTCGAGAACCACGCCCGGTTCAACACAAACCAGTCGTTTTTGTTCATCGAAGCGGATTATTTTGGTCAAAAATCGCGAACAATCGACAATCACACTAGCATTTAACGACTGTCCATTAGTGCCGGTGCCACCGCCACGCGCGGTAATTGAAATAGTATCGTCAGGCAGGTCACCGACAGCCTCGACAATTCGATTAATATCCTGCCCCGTCGCCGGATACAGAATCGCCTGCGGCAATACCTGGTAAATACTATTATCCGTAGCCGCGACGATACGTGCACCATAACTGGTTTCAATATCACCCGTGTAGCCCGACTTTTTTAACCTGTTAAGGAATTGCGTTAGATTATCTTGATCACTAGACATAGGCTTTAATTTTATCCTCTGAACGACCCAAATAGCGAGCCATCGTTTGCGGGTGATAAAATAGCAGAAAGCTGGGTTACGAAGTTGAATGGCTTTATAATTACTACAGCAATCACTAGTTTATCGCTGGAATAAATATTTGAAGCCTGACAAACACAATGAATGTGTCATTCTATTGCACGGACTGGCACGCACCAATCGCTCGATGCTGAAGATGGCAAAAGCCCTCGAAACTGCTGGCTACGATGTGTTCAACTGCAGTTATCCATCTCGTAAAAAAGCAATTGAATTACTCTCTGCAACCACAATCGAACAGGCTATAGCGCATTGCGAGGAAAATATTCAACCCAAATACATTCATTTCGTCACGCATTCGATGGGTGCTATTTTAATCCGCTTTTTCCTCGAACAGCATGATATCAGTAATCTCGGACGGGTAGTCATGCTCGCACCGCCTAATGCGGGTAGCGAGCTGGTTGATCGTCTATCGCATTTCCAGCTATTTACCCTGATCAACGGCCCTGCCGGCAAACAACTTGGCACCGATGCTTCGAGTCTACCCAACTCACTTGGACCCGTCGACTACGAAGTCGGTATTATTGCGGGAAATAAAAGCCTGAACCTGTTATCTTTTGCTTTAATACCTGGCGAAAACGATGGCAAGGTGTCGACTCGAAATACCAGGCTCGAAGGTATGAGCGATTACATAGTGCTACCCTATACACACACTTTTATGATGAACCAGCCACAGGTCATCGAGCAAACTATCTCGTTTTTGCAACATGGGCAGTTTAACCACGATCCTGTTTGAACTACCTGAATCATGACTCTAATATTGATCACCATGCCAATTTCAGTTAAATACATCAACCGGATCTGCTACTAATCATTCAAACAAAATAACCATGCTAGAAAAAAATCAACCCGCTCCCGACTTCACCGCAGTTAACCAGGATAACGAATGTGTCAGCCTGTCGCAGTTTAAAAGTAAACAAAACGTCGTATTGTATTTTTATCCAAAAGACGACACACCGGGTTGCACCATCGAGGCCAACGAATTCACTGCGCTGATAAAAGAATTTGCCAACGCCAACACGGTTGTGCTCGGCGTTAGCAAGGATAGCTGCGAAAAACACCGCAAGTTTATCGCCAAATATGACCTGAAGGTCGGTTTACTCGCCGACACATCGGGTGACATATGCGAAAAGTATCACACCTGGGGTGAAAAGAAGTTTATGGGTAGAACCTATCTGGGTATAACGCGATCGACTTTTCTGATCGACAAATCGGGGACGCTGGTGGAAACGAATTATAAAGTAAAGGCCAAAGGTCACGCGCAGCAAATGCTTGAGTTAGTACGCGGCCTAAATTAAGTTATAATTTCCTGCAAGCGATCTACCGATATAGACCAGTAAACAGGGCCGAATAGCCTAATTGCCTGATCAAAAGCGCTTGAATCAACTAATGAGAGTAAGTATTTAATCGAAAAACCCTCAAATAAACATGGTGTTGGCTGCTCTACGCGCTATAATCGCGCGCCTTGTAAAAGCTGACAATAGATTATGACCTCTAGTAGCCGCTCAGACCTACGAAATATAGCGATTATCGCTCATGTTGATCATGGTAAAACCACGTTGGTCGACCAGTTGTTAAGCCAATCCGGAATGCTGGATTCTCGCGCGGACGCACCCGAACGCGTGATGGATTCAAATGATCTGGAAAAAGAGCGCGGCATTACCATTCTCTCCAAGAACACCGCGATCAACTGGCACCATGCCGGGCAAAATCAGGATTACCGGATCAACATCGTCGATACGCCCGGGCACGCGGATTTTGGCGGTGAAGTGGAACGCGTACTGTCGATGGTCGATTCGGTATTATTGCTGGTCGACGCCGTTGACGGACCGATGCCACAAACACGTTTTGTCACCCAAAAAGCTTTTGCAATGGGATTTACGCCAATTGTTGTGGTGAACAAGATTGATCGCCACGGGGCACGTCCACATTGGGTGGTTGACCAGGTATTTGAGCTATTCGACCAACTCGGTGCCAATGATGAGCAACTCGATTTTCCGGTGATTTATGCTTCTGCATTAAATGGCTATGCTGGCAATGAAGACACCGTACGCGAAGGTGACATGACACCACTTTTTGAGGCCGTAATCGAACATGTCGCACCACCACAGGTTGAGATAGACGGACCCTTTCAAATGCAAATATCCAGCCTTGACTACGACAGTTACAAGGGGGTGTTGGGCATTGGGCGAATAACTCGCGGCACGGTAAATCGTAATACCCCGGTTAAAATAGCTGGCACCGACGGCAAAATCCGTGACGCTCGTTTAATGCAGATTTTCGGTTTCAAAGGCCTGGAACGTATCGAAATTGAAACTGCGAGAGCTGGCGACATCATCGTATTCTCTGGTATCGAAAAACTTTATATTTCCGACACCCTTTGCGACCGTAACCAGATCGAAGCCCTGCCTGCACTCAGTATCGACGAACCCACAGTCAACATGACTTTTAGCGTCAACAGCTCACCCTTCTCTGGTAAAGACGGTAAATTTCTCACTTCGCGACAAATTGATGAGCGCCTGCAGCGCGAGTGTTTGCACAATGTCGCTCTGCGCGTCAACCAACTGGCTGATTCCGACAAGTTCATAGTCTCGGGTCGTGGTGAATTACACCTTGGTATTCTGATCGAAACCATGCGGCGTGAAGGATTTGAACTTTCCGTGTCGCGTGCTGAAGTCATCCTGAAAGAAATCGATGGCCAACTTTGCGAACCCTACGAAGAACTCACGGTCGATATCGAAGAGCTCTACCAGGGCGCCATCATGGAAGCGCTGGGCGGTCGTAAGGCCAACCTGAAAAACATGATACCTGACGGTAAAGGCCGGGTACGTCTCGATTACGTGATTCCATCGCGCGGTTTAATCGGCTTTCAGTCCGAATTCATGACTCTCAGTTCCGGTACCGGTCTGATATATCACGTTTTTAATCACTACGGCCCCAGGATCGAAGGCGATATCGGCCAACGAAAAAATGGCGTTCTGATTTCAAATGCAACTGGCAAAGCACTGGCCTACGCCCTGTTTAATCTACAGGAACGCGGCAAATTGATGATCGGACATGCTGAGGCCGTCTACGAGGGTATGGTGGTAGGTATACACAGCCGCGCAAATGACCTCGTGGTTAACCCGCTAAAAGCCAAACAACTCACCAACATCCGCGCCGCCGGCACCGATGAAAATCTAATCCTGACCAAACCGGTGAGATTGACTCTGGAGCAAGCACTGGAATTTATCGACGACGACGAACTGGTCGAGGTGACACCGAAAAATATTCGCATCCGGAAAAAAATTCTGCTGGAACACGAACGCAAACGCGCGTCAAGAAGTAGCGCCGCTTAATGACTGTTAGCTACTTCGCCTATGGTTCAAATATGGCCAGTCAGCGGCTGCTGCAACGCCTGCCGAGAGCGAAACACATGAAGCTGGCGATACTCGTCCAACATCGGCTGAAATTCCATAAAAACGATCGTGGGTTATCGGGCAAGTGCGATATCGAGTTAACCGGCAGGGTTGACGATGAAGTGGTCGGAGTCATCTATGAGATTAGCCTGGAGGATAAACAAATACTGGACCAGATAGAAGGTCTGGGATGTGGATACGACGAAAAAACTGTCGAACTAAGAACGCTCTCGGGGCAAACTATATTTGCCGTTACTTATTTTGCCATCGATATCGACAAAAATATGATTCCGTATCACTGGTACAAACAACACGTGTTACGCGGCGCAATTGAACACAACCTACCACGGGACTATATCAGGCTTATCGAAACAATACCCTCCAAACCTGATCCGGACGAACGACGTAACCTGCGCGAACTCGCCATCTACGATAATTAATAATATTAAGGGTGCCTCTATTAATCAGGATTTTTTCGTCACAGGCCTGGCGATTGCTCCCGCATTGCCCCAGGGCACCTACTGTTGGCGTCTAAAGCGCCTACTATTGGTCTAATAAGTTACATCCATGTAACGATACAAGGGCTGGCCCTGGCGAAGCTGCTTTGGGTCTCGCGGGAAAAGACGATTAATAGAGTGATACTTACAGCTGCGGGGTAAATCCCAGGACACGTACCTGTCCGGGGAGGCTCGGATTGAAAAGATGGTTATGCCAGTAGGTGGCCTGATGCGCTAAATCCTGCTCTGAAATTTCTGTTACAGTGAAATCGAATGCATGTTCGATACTGTTTTCGACAAATTTCAGACGACACTCACCCGCCCTGGTCAGTGCATCGGCAAGTGGCGAGTCTAAACTAAATAGCGCCGTCAACTCATTCGAGAAATTGAAATCATCCAGGTAGTGGCGCTCAGCCAAAATGCGTAGGCCATTTTTAAGCCATTCGGCTGAATCCTGCGTCTTTCGAATGATGTGCCTTATCTCCGAATTCAGATCAGCTGACTCCTGCTTGACAATAAGAAAATTCATCCGGCTTTGTTCTTCACCACCGGATATCGAGTACACCCTGGCGTTCATCCCGGAAGTCGGGCGACCACCGAGCTCGCGTACACTCACTTTTCGCAGGCGGCACTGCCACGACATGAATCGCTTATATTGATCGGCTGGGGATAATTTCTGATTCATCTTTATTCGCTAATCATGAAAAATTGGGCAGTGATGCCGGTTAGAAATTACTGCCCCTGCTATCGATTAGAACAAGCCCTCGACCTCACCTTTTTGGTTCAGATGAATATTATTGGCTGAAGGAACGCGCGGCAACCCGGGCATTGTCATGATATCGCCACAAACTACGACAATAAATTCTGCACCTGCAGACAGGCGAATTTCGCGAATCGGCACATCGTGACCGATTGGTGCTCCCATCAGGGCGGGATCAGTAGAAAAGCTGTACTGGGTTTTGGCCATGCAGATTGGAAAATTTCCGTAACCATCAGTTTCGAATTTGGCGAACTTATCGCGTATCTTTTTATCAGCAATGATGTCGTTCGCGCCATACAGAGTGCGCGCGATGTGACGCGTCTTTTCCAGCAGCGATAATTCATCGTCGTACAGGGTTTGGAACTGTGCCTGGCCCAAGTCGGCGACTTCTACCACGTGCTGTGCCAGTTCCAGCGTACCTTTACTACCTTCACCCCAGTGATTACAGTCGAACGCCTGCACGCCGAATGCCTTGCAAAATTCACTGATCGCTTTAAGCTCGGCTTCGGTATCGGCCGAAAAGCGGTTAATGGCGACCGTGACCGGTACCCCGAACTGTTTCAGGTTGCGAATATGCTTGCCGAGATTTTCGCAGCCGCGGATAGTCGCATCGACATTCTCTGTAGTGAGTTTATCTTTTGCGACACCACCATGCATTTTTAGCGCGCGGGCCGTTGCCACCAGTACAACCGCATCTGGATGCAAACCCGCTTTGCGGCACTTGATATCGAAGAATTTTTCGGCACCGAGATCAGCACCAAACCCGGCTTCGGTAACGACATAATCAGCCAGTTTCAGGGCTGTTTTGGTCGCGATAACCGAATTACATCCGTGCGCGATATTGGCAAAAGGGCCGCCATGAATAAAAGCGGGATTATTTTCCAGGGTTTGCACCAGGTTAGGCATGAACGCGTCGCGTAATAATACGGTCATAGCACCCGGGGCATTTACATCGCGAGCGTGTACAGGTTTCAAATCGCGCGTATAGCCGATAACGATATTTCCAATGCGGCGGCTGAGGTCTTCAAGATCCGTGGCAAGACAGAATATTGCCATGATTTCCGAAGCAACCGTGATATCGAAACCACTTTCGCGGGGCGTTCCATTGGCTGGACCGCCAAGGCCACAAGTTATGTCGCGCAGCGCCCGATCATTCATGTCCATCACACGCTTCCAGGTCACACGGCGAGGATCCAGGCCCGATTGGTTTTCCCAGTGAATGTGATTGTCAATCAGAGCTGAGAGCAGATTGTGCGCGGCACCAATCGCATGAAAGTCTCCGGTAAAATGTAAATTTATGTCTTCCATCGGCACTACCTGGGCATAACCACCACCCGCAGCGCCTCCCTTCATGCCAAAGCAAGGGCCGAGACTGGGTTCACGCAAACACATTACCGCGTTTTTACCAATGCTATTGAGACCATCGCCGAGGCCGACGGTAGTTGTGGTTTTACCTTCACCCGCAGCGGTAGGAGAAATTGCAGTGACCAGGATTAGTTTGCCATCTTTTTTGTTGGCTAAAGACTTAATGTAATCTGGAGTAATTTTGGCTTTGTCGTGACCATAGGGTTTCAGGGCACTAGCTGGAATTCCTATCTTTTCAGCAATCTCTACAATCGGTTTCAGCGTTGCTTCACGAGCAATTTCTATGTCACTTTTCGCCATGTTTTCCTCGTTGGAAATATGTTTTGGTATACAATATACCATACTTGATGCGGCCACAAGTACCCGCTTTCTATGTGGCGTTATCTTATTTGCAGATCGCCCCTGATAGTATCTCAAAAGCGACATCTAACAGTACGTCGACTTTTAAGAAACGCTTTTATGTACCGTAACAAACGGCCTATCGGTGCCTAAATCGACTCGCATAATGTGCTGCCAGTTTCACCATTCGGGAGGGGGACGTACCAACCAAATGACCCGGCTAGGATCGGACTGGATGGTTAAATCAGATAACGTGAAGATATGTCTCAAACACTCGATCCCCGGTGTTTGAGACATTTTTTAAAAGAGATTAAAAGCAATCCCTAACAATCGAGTGTATTAGCTCGCTCCCAGTCGCTCAGATTCGAGGTATAACTACTCCACTCGTCCATTTTCAGTTTTACGTAAGCGTCGATTAACGCATCGCCCAGGCCGGCACGAATTACCTTATTCTTATCGAGCTGGCGTAATGCATCGAGCAGGTTCGACGGAAGTTTTTTCGCATTTTTCACCTTGTGCCCTTCTTCGTACATATTAATATCCAGAGGGTCACCAGGGTCGCGATTATTTTCGATACCGTCAAGGGCAGTTGCCAATATGCCTGCCTGCATCAAATACGGATTCGCCGCACCGTCCATCAGGCGCAACTCAAAGCGTCCGTCGTCAGGCACACGAACCATATGGGTACGATTATTTCCACCGTACGTCACCGCATTCGGTGACCAGGTGGCACCCGATGTGGTGCGTGGTGCATTGATGCGTTTATAGCTATTTACCGTCGGATTGAATATCGCCGCCATATCATGCGCACTGTGCATGATGCCGCCCAGACACTGGTAAGCAAGCGGCGACAGACCCAGTCCACGATTATCTTTTTTGCTGGTGGCAAACAGGTTCCTGTTGCCGGTTTTGTCCCATAACGAGATATGCGCATGGCAACCATTACCGGTTAGATGGCTAAATGGTTTGGGCATAAAAGTAGCACGCATGCCGTGGTTTTCGGCAATAGTCCTGGTCATATATTTGAAAAACACATGCCGGTCGGCAGTTTTCAGGGCATCGTCGAAATCCCAGTTCATTTCGAACTGACCGTTCGCATCTTCATGGTCGTTCTGGTATGGATTCCAGCCCAATTCAAGCATCGAATCGCATATCTGGCCGATGACTGGATACTGACGCATCAGGGCTAGTTGGTCATAGCAGGGTTTTGACTGGGTATCCGCCGAATCAGCCAGTCGTGTGCCATCGGGGGTAATCAAATGAAACTCGCACTCGACGCCTGTCTTCGCGCGATACCCTTTTTTCAGCGCACGTGCAATCTGGCGCTTCAACGCGACCCGGGGTGAAGCTTCAACTTCTTTACCACCCATCCACAGATCCGCCGCAACCCAACCGATCTCAGGTTTCCAGGGTAGCTGAATCAGACTATCGGCATCGGGAAGCGCAAATAGATCCGGGTGCGCAGGCGTCATATCGAGCCAGGCGGCAAAACCTGCAAATCCGGCACCGTCTTTTTGCATGCCTTTTATCGCACGAGCTGGCACCAGCTTCGCGCGCAATACGCCGAATAAATCGACCCAACTCACCAGGAAATATTTAATGCCCCTATCTTTCGCTACCTTTTCGAGATCTTTTGCCACTCTTATTTACCTCTTGTTATTGTGTTCAGTTTTTATGTTCGATCGATATCTACAGGTCAATGCTGGTTCAAACTACCAGCCATTGGCACACCTGATGCGTGAGAAACTACCAAAGTGATCGCACGAAGATCTTCAGGTTCCAGATTTTGAATATTAGTCTTACCGGTGCAACGCGCCATCATCGTCGACTCTGCTGTAAACGCCTGCAACAAATTGAAACTACGCTGTTCACGTTCCTGCGCACTCAAGTTGGCGCTATAAACAGGTTCGCCAGTCGAAATATCAGCACCCAGCGAAAGCGCCGCGGCACTGCCAATGGCCAGAACCTTAGCTCCCAGTGCGAGCATTTTTGCACCGTCTGTGCCGGTACGCAAACCGCCAAAGTAAATTAGATCGATTTCTTCTTCGCGGTTTAGCGCTCGTAGCTGAGAAATAGCACGTTTCATAATAGCGATATCCGGGGCGCCGGAAAGCTCTCCCCGCAAGCCCGGCAATCCATTGCCTGAATCCAGCAGCAGGAAGTCGAGCGCCTGTTCCAGTGCAAAAGGAATCGCCGCTTCCAGGTTCGCGCTCTTGACCAGCAATCCCGCGGCCTGGGCTTTGCCTGCTCGTGGTACCTTACCGGCTGCTATGGCCTCATCCGCCCGATATAAAACACCATCAGCGTTGGCATCAACAGCTCCCTCCTCGACAATTTGAATCCATTTGGCGCCCTCTCCAATTGACCTGGAACCAATGTACGCGGCACCATGTTGTGCAATCGATTTTGCAAAGGCCTGCCGAATCTCGTCCGGTGCATCATCGAAACCGGTAACGGTGAATGGAATATCCAGTTTAATGCTTTTGATTGCACCCAGGTTAGTCGCTGTCTTGCAACCTTCTCGATAGGGATCTATAACCAGGCGAGACAGGTTGGCGGGCAGGAAGACCAGGTCGTCTAATGTCGGCAAGTGTTCCTCGCTGAATGGATTATCGCGATTTTGCAGGCGTGCATCGAGGATACTGACCTGTTTTTCGACATCATCCGGGGTCAGGCGGGCCATCGCAAAAATAGACTCACGGCTGCTCACGGTATAATCACCCGAGCCTGTCTCTGCATCACATCGGAAGCAACGCGCTGCCTCGCATTTTGCTTCTTCGGCGGTATAGGTCGATTCGATTTCTGCAAATTCGACTGGCTTTTCACCCAGACCATGGAACTTCTGATCGATACGCAGGTTTAGTTCCCAGTCGGGATCGTTACAAATTGGTACACGACGCGTGCGGTAGGGCGTTCGGTAGGGTAAAGGTTTAGTGTTACCTTGCAGGTAAGCCTTCATGTAGTAAGCCGCACGGTGACCATGATACATCGCTTCAACGATAGTCGAGCCACCGAAAGCGCCATCACCGGCACCAAAAATCATCGGGTCTTCAGTGACCATACCCTCGAACCTGGTTTTTACACGGTCCCACTCCATCAGACCAGGCTTATCGAGTTCAGCGCACTCTGCTTTTTGACCGACAGCAGCGATTACCAGACCGCATTCGATATCATGTTCTGAGCCTTCCACATCGATTGGTCGTCGACGGCCATCCTCTCCGGGTTCGCCCATCTCGGTGCGAATGCAACGTAATGCCTTGCCATCGATAACTTCAACCGGCTGGGTGTTGTAGACGATTTCGATGCCCTCCTCGATAGCACCCTGCAATTCTTCCTTACGCGCCGGCATGCCTTCAGCATCACGACGATAAATGACTTTGACATTTTTAACGCCGGGCAACCGTTTGGCCACACGGCAGGCGTCCATGGATACATCGCCACCACCGATAACCAGAACGGTTTCGGGCAATGTTGGACGTTCACCGGCATTGATACGACACAGAAAACCAACACCGTCTTCTACAAATGGTTCGGCCTCACCGGGTATGCCAATATTCTTACCGACGAATGCGCCGATAGACAGTAGAACCGCATCGTGTTTGGTTTTCAGGTCTTGCAGAGATATCTGCTCACCCAAAGCAGTGTTCAGGTGAATCTTGATACCCGGACAATGGCCGGTGATTCGATCGATATCCTGTTGCACCACACCTTCGGGCAGACGAAAACGCGGTATACCCCAGACCATCATGCCACCGAGCCGGTCGCTGGCCTCGTAAACATGCACTTCGTAACCCGCTTCAGCCAGATCGTGGGCGGCGGTTAAACCGGCCGGGCCGGCACCGACGATAGCGGCAGTCTTTTGCTGTGTTACCTTTACCGCGGGAAGCGCATAACCCGGGCCTAATGTGTCCAGTACGTAGCGCTTCAGGTTGCGGATAGCGATAGGGCCATCGCTGTCTGCACGACGGCAGGCAGGTTCACAGGGCGCATCGCAAACACGGCCACAAATTGCACTGAACGGATTGGTTGCCATAATGGCTTCCAGCGCGGCCTCGTTTTTACCTTCCCAGATATATCCGATATAGGACGGCGCATCCGTGCCAACCGGACAGGCTACCTGGCAGGGTGCGGGAACGAAATGGATATCCGACCTGTCGTCCAGCAAATCCGATGTTGCAGTGATAGAAAATTCTGGATCGTGTTCAGACATTGATTATCCTGCCATTCGATCGAGAAGTTCCAGCCCAATTTCTGGGCGTTTATTGCCTCGATGGCTGGGGACATAAGGAAGCCCGGTAATATCTGCTGCTTCGGGGGTCAATGCGACCAGGTCGTCACGACTCACCTTGTGTACGTCATCGTAACCTAGCGCTTTGGTGATGGCTGCAATCTGCCATCGGAGCGATTCTAAATATCTGTGTATGTTCATCGCCTGACGATCGAGGTCGTAACGCGCTTCGTGGCTCTTGTCCTGGGTGGCTATACCAACGGGGCAGGTGCCGACATGACATTGCATGCAGGCGATACAACCACCGGCGATGATGGCCGAGGTACCAACCGAGGTACAGTGCGCGCCGAGAGCCAGCATTTTGACCACGTCTACACCATCCTTGATGCCACCCATCATCACCAGATCCATGTCGTTACCGGCGTCGATTTCCTTCAAACCGTCTATCGCTTCCTGGACCGCAGACAGTGTGGGAATTCCCACGTTTTCAAGTACCTCGGTGCTTGCTGCACCGGTGGACCCCTGTAATCCATCGAGTTCGATGAAGTCAAATCCATCCTTGTAGGCAATTTTGATATCGTCATTAACACGCCCGGCACCCATTTTGATTCCGAGAGGGACTTTATGACCGGTCGCTTCACGAAACTCTTCTACTTTAATCACCAGATCGTCAGCACCCAGTACGTCAGGGTGGCGTGAAGGCGAACGCAGGTCGATACCCTGGGGAATACCCCTTATCGCGGCCAGTTCAGGGGTCACTTTTTTTGCCATCAACTGCCCTCCAAGGCCCGGTTTGGCACCCTGGGAAATATAGATTTCTATCGCATCTGCGCGTTGCATGTCTTTAATGTTCCAGCCGAGCCGACCGGACAGGCACTGGAAGATCAATTGATCGGCTTCCTCACGTTGCTCATCCAGCATGCCACCTTCACCGGTGTTTTCTGAAATACCCGACAGACGAGAGGCCCGCGCCAGCGCAATTTTGACCGTGCGACTGAGGGCACCAAAACTCATCGGCGCAATCATTACCGGCATCGAAAGACTCAGGGGTTTGGCACCGTAACGACCACCAATTTTTGTTTTTAGATTGATACCTTTCAGGTTTTCCGGATCAGCTGCTAGCGTGGAAACATCCTTTACGAACGCAATATCGTTCAAATGGGGTACCGGTTTTGAAGCGCCATATCCGCGAATTCGGTAACGGCCCACTTCGCCTTTAATCCAGATATCTTCCTGGACTTTTGCATTCCAGTAATTGGAAGAATCAGACGATATAAAGAAAGGCTGCGGGCGGGTACGGGGCTCAACATTGGCGTAACGCAGTTTTTTACCGGCATTGACTATTTTTGTAAACTTGCCGTCGAATTTCATCCCATAGCGATGAAGAAATGCGATGATTTCGTCATGTTCTACGGGTTCCATATCGACGATCATGGTGTCGGCACCGAGGCTTTTGATTTCTCCACCGACAAAAATCTCACCCGCGCTCATGTCCGAACCGACTTTTTCTGCCGCATCGCCAAGAATAATAATGCGGCCACCATACATCATGTAGCCAGCCATAAACGCCGCGTTGCCGCCGCAACACAGGGTGCCCGCTTTCATCACCTGACCAGCGCGGCTACCCATATTACCGCGGATCACAATTTCCGCACCGCGGATAGCAACACCGGCAATCGCACCGGCATTACCGCCGACTACGACAGAGCCGGAATAGATATTGTCGCCTACAGCCCAGCCCACGTTGTGTTCAATTTTGTAATGCGCACCGTCCGACAAACCGCCGCAAAAATATCCGGCAGAACCTTTAATATGGACCGTGATCGGGTCAACCAGGCCAACACCGATATTATGGCGCGCATCTGGGTTGATAACTTCAACGTCCTGGGCTTCACGGCCACAGGCGCGGATTTTCTTATTCGCATCCCTGATGCTGGTTTTGCTTAAGTCAATCGTGACCATGTTTTAAATGTTCCTGGTGCTGGTTCTGTCGAATCAATGGACTGGCCTGGAAATAAACGGGTAAGGCTGACTTCTTCAGAGGCGATGGCGATCATCTCGTCGGTTTCGAATAAGACCATCGGTTTTGCCGCCAGATGGTCTTTGGCATAGCCGATTTCGTTGGGGGTTGAAACCAGGAAAGAGAAAGTACCATCCAGATCGTCAATCGCGGTTTCCAGCACGCTGTCGAGTTTATCACCCTGTGCCAGTTTGTCGGCGAGATAGACCGCAACAAGTTCACTGTCGTTATCGGTATGAAAGGTGAAATCTCGGCGCTCCAGACGGCGGCGCATCTTCCAGTAATTGGTAATCTGGCCATTGTGTACAATGGCGATATCTTCGAAACCAGTCGCCCAGAATGGGTGAGCGGCCTCGGGGCGAACCGCGGATTCGGTGGCGAGACGAACGTGACCAATACCATGGGTTCCCCTGATTTCCGAAACCTTGTAGGTCGCATCCAGGTCGTGCGCGGTGCCATCGTCTTTAATAAGATCGAGCGTGTGACCGACCGAAACCAGCTTTGCCTGGTCTTCGATATCCTTGGTGAAATCGAGCAGGTCACCTTCAAAGTTAACCGCTATCTGGTATGAACAGCCAACCGAATGTTCGGTATCAATGATGGCGCCGTGTTTGGCCAGCAGCGTACCAATATTAGCAATAGCCTGTTTTCTCGCGGCATCGTCCGTTGGCACAATGAAACGCAATTGCAAAAGATCTTTTTTGTCACCATACAGTGCAAAGCCAGTACTGTCCGGGCCACGATGCTGGCAGCCATCGAGCATATCGATCAGTGTCTTACCGATATCGTGTGAGCCCTGCTGTTTGTATAAAACGCCTGCTATACCGCACATGTCAAAATCTCCAGAAAAGCCCAATCAGACCTGGGCAGATAGACTACTAGAGGCGATTTAGCCTGTCAACTGATGTGAACTATTGTTTCCTACGGGGAAACTTTAAGTTCTATCTAAACCTACGGATTCAGGTAATACCCTATTCGAAAGATTGTGAAACGATAATCGACAAATAACGGCAGGGTGATATTAATATTTCGTCGGGCCCGTGCGACGATTCGGCGTCGAAAAACAGCGTATCGCCCGGCTCCATGGAATATATTTTGTTGGCATGCCGATAATTCACTTTGCCTTCAAGCATGTAAATCAATTCCATCCCGGCGTGCTGAAATATTGGAAACACCGCGGATTTATCGGAGATCGTTATCACATAGGGCTCTATCGTATATGGCTTACCGATAGTATGCCCTAACAACTGATATTGATGCCCGGCGCCCGACCCCCGTCGCTCGATGGGCAAGCCCTCGCCATTTTTGATATAGGTTACATCGCGCTGCTCTTCATAGCCACGAAATAAAGAGGTAACCGGCACATGCAATGCATTCGCCAATGCATTCAAGGTGGCCAGGGACGGTGAAGTCAGCCCGTTTTCAATCTTCGATAACATGCCCGATGACAACTGCGCCTGCTTCGCCACATTAGCCACAGTCAGGTTCAGGCGCTTACGCAAGGTTCTTACCTGGCGACCAATCGCAATTTCCAACGCCTTGACTGAGGTATCTTCAATTTCAAAAGCCTGGTCGATCTCTTCGTCCGGGCGCGCTGGTGTCTCTGGGTTTTCCATTCTATGGTCTTCTAAATAGTGACAAAATTACAGAATAGCAAACATTGAATCTAGTGCATAAACAATGAAGTGCAAATTTCAGCGAGGCCAACGACCAATAGCCAATAATCTAAAGGGCAAGGCTTTTAACGATTGAGCCCTGATTTATGAGTTCGTAAAAGGTTGCCCCCATAAGAGCCCGCCTATATTCGAGTTTTTTCTTAACTGGATTTCTCGAGCGCTGCTTAGCTGGCGCCAGGTTCCGCATAAACACCTGGCACTTCCGGGAACGGCTCCTGTTAATTTTACTCGGGTACCTCTATACCATTAAGCCGACAAGCCTGTTGCAAGGTATTATGTAGCAGGCAGGCAATCGTCATAGGTCCGACACCACCGGGTACGGGAGTAATCGCTCCCGCGACTTCACTGACGCTGGTAAAATCGACATCACCAACCAGCCTGGTACCGCCTTCTTCCTTTTCAATTCGATTAATACCGACGTCGATCACCGTAGCCCCTGGCTTGATCCAGTCGCCCTTAATCATTTCGGGCCTGCCTACTGCAGCGATGACAATATCAGCCTGTCGACATTCACCGGGTAAATCAACGGTACGCGAATGCGCTATAGTTACCGTACAGCTTTCTTTCAGCAACAACGCTGCCATCGGCTTACCGACGATATTAGAGCGGCCCACGACGATCGCTTTTTTGCCCGATAAGTCTCCCAGCTGATCCTTCAACATCATCATCGAGCCGAGCGGTGTACAGGGTACGATTCCCGCGGCACCCGTCGCCAATTTGCCCACATTGGAGAGATGAAATCCATCGACGTCTTTATCTGCGGCAACCGAGTTGATCACCAACGCTTCGTCGATATGTTTGGGGAGCGGTAACTGCACCAGAATGCCATGCACGCTCGGGGCATTATTCAGTCGATCAATCAATTCGAGCAATTCATCCTGAGGGGTTTCCGCCGACAGTTTGTGTTCGTAAGAATTCATCCCCGCTTCTATAGTTTGCTTTCCCTTACTTCGGACATAAACCTGGCTGGCAGGGTCTTCGCCCACCAGTACCACTGCCAGTCCTGGGGTAATTGAATGATTTTGTTTTAACAGTCCCACCTTGCGTGCGATTTCGCCGCGCAGGTTTGCCGAAAATGCTTTACCGTCGATAATTGTAGCCAAGGATTTCACACTCCTAACAGTAAGGTTAATGGTGTTTGCAGCTTTCCTGCCGATCCGGCATGCCTGCCCCAAAAGTTATATTTTACGAATATCGACAATGCAAAAGCATCGATAAAACGACATTCTTTTATCCATAAGTCAATTTTTACTACAATAAAAAAGGCCGCATTGCTGCGGCCTTAAATCACATTTCGGCTGTTATCAGGATTTTAATCCTGATAAACAATGATAACCTGGTTATGGATCTTCCGGATCCTCCCGACCCACTATCTCCAATAGCGTTTCTTTATCGCCAAAACGTTTCAATTCTTCGTCATGAATCTGGTTTTCTATCTTGGTTTGTTTAATATGCCACCAAATCCAGAAAACAAGACCCGCGATAGCCAGTAGGCCTTCACTGCCGACGAAGGGATAT
Organism: uncultured bacterium; assembly: GCA_965370015.1. Lineage (GTDB taxonomy): Bacteria > Pseudomonadota > Gammaproteobacteria. The sequence goes on from CBDUSZ010000003.1 coordinate 21,911, forward strand.
ATAGGACCGATATCAGATATTGTACCAGTCCAACTCTCAAAACTACCTGTAGACATAGATATGTCCTCCTCTTGTTAGGCGTCCCCCGGCAATAACCGCGGGCGCCGTTGATTGATTACCTGACTTATCGATTAGCCTTACAGATTGGCCAGGTACTGACGTTCTGCTTCGATAATTGACCGTTCATCGTCGACACTAGCAGTATGAGCACCCATATCGAGACCCATGATTTCAATTTCAGGCGCCACGCGCAGCATACCGAACTTTTTCAGTGTTGATGCTATGACAAAACCTGGCAAGAAGCCGAGAACGCCAAACATGATTATCGCACCGATAAAATTACCCAGCGGATTGATAGCAGCGTAGTCGGGATTGGGTGAAGACGGATAACCCCAGAGCATAAAGCCAGCTATGACCACACCGAGGAATCCTGCATAGCCATGCACCGCGACCGCACCAACCGCATCGTCTATCTTGAATTTGCGTTCCACCCAGTAATGCATCTTGTAGATGACCGGTACAACAGCGGCCGCAATTAACATAGCCTGGATCGGATGGTACAGATCGTTACCCGCAGACGCCGCGATGATACCGGCGAGACCACCCGAGTAAGTCCAGAACGCGTCACCCTTCGAGACGATGTAGGCCGACAACAAACCACCCGACAGCGACATCAGAAAGTTAAAGGTTATGCCAGACAAGGTAGTCGGAGTCAGGTAGATAGTGGTGGCTGAAAAGAAAACACCATCCCCAGCCTGAACGTCCCACATAGGAATATTACAGGCGACATAAAAACCCCAAAAACCGGTGTAGATCAGGAACAGACCAATCGTAACCAACCAGGGATTACGCGGGCCGATATTGCGTGGCGTTCCATCTGGCGCAAACTTGCCGATACGGGCACCCAGCGGGATTAAAATGCCCAGTGCAAAACCACCTGCAATTGCATGTATGACACCCGATGCGTATGCATCATGATAACCCAGCACCTGCACCATCCAGCCGTCTGGATGCCAGCCCCAGGCGGCGTCGATAATCCAGAAAAACGAACCGATCGCAACAGCCAGAATCCAGAAACCGCTGGATTTGATACGTTCGATTACCGCTCCAGAGACGATCGATGCTGCAGTCCAGGAAAACAGCAGGAATGCTGCCCAGAACACACCGTTAATGCGTTCCCAGCCGTTGAACTCACCCGCACCCATGTGAGGCGCCATGGCTTCACTGTAAATTGTTGCGTGCGGCGCTTCTACCAGGTCACCTACGATCCAGGGACCATTGGGGAAGGCGAAATAAATCCACCAGCCAAAAAAGAAAAATGTGATCGTCACCAAAGGGATGATCATGGTATTTTTCATCAAGGTGTGCATATGGTTCTTGTGTCGGGAAGCACCTACTTCGTACATACAAAAGCCGACGTGTATCAAGAACATAAATACCACCGTGCTCCAGTAATAATACTCGGTAAATATAATCCCGAGCGCCGTTAATTCATTATCCATCCTCATATCCTCTCTTATAAGTTAGATTTATAATTTATTTTATTACCAGAACTTCCTGGCATTGCCCTCATTATTAGCTTTAAAATCTGCTAATAATTTCACTCACATGAAACTATTATGACCCCCAGATAAAAAATTAAAAACCACTTATAACCTGAATTGATCGATCCAACAACTAGAAATTTATCCAAAATCAGATCGGATCAGCCCCTTTTAGCTCTGAATTTTTGAAGTTTCGAACGAAATTAAACCGACGATTGGTTGTTGATATCAGCTACTGCCGACCTATTATCAGTATTATTTGGGGATTCGGGCAAAATTGGGTTGGTTGCCGACATCGATGACCGTTGCACCTGGCTTAATCCAGTCGCCCTTGACCATTTCCGGCCTTCCTACCGCAGCGATGACAATATCGGCCTGACGGCATTCACCGGGCAAATCAACAGTGCGCGAATGCGCTATGGTTACCGTACAGCTTTCTTTCAGTAATAACGCGGCCATCGGTTTACCGACAGATGTTAGAGCGACCCACGACGATGGCCTTTTTCCCCGATAAATCTCCCAGATGATCCTTCAACATCATCATCGAACCGAGCGGAGTGCATGGTACGATACCATCAGCACCAATCGACAATTTGCCCACATTAGAGAGATGAAAACCGTCGACATCTTTATCTGCAGCAACTGAGTTGATCACCGAACCTTCATCAATATGTTTGGGGAGTGGCAACTGTACCAGAATGCCATGCACTGCCGGGTCATTATTCAATGCATCAATCAATTCTAGCAATTCATGCTGAGGAGTTTCTGCTGAGAGTTTGTGTTCATATGAATTCATTCCTGCTTCCCCGGTTTGTTTACCCTTACTGCGTACGTAGACCTGACTAGCGGGATCTTCACCGACCAATACTACTGCAAGTCCTGGGGTGATCGAGTGATTTTGTTTTAGTAACTTAACTTTGCGGGCAATTTCTCCACGTAAATTTGCCGAAAAAGCTTTACCGTCAATAATAGTAGCCAAGGATTTCGCACTCCCTAATATTAGGTTAATGGTGTTTACAGATATGCTGTCAGCCGGATAGCTCTACCAGCTAAATAATATTTTACAAATTTCAACACTATAAAAGCATCGATAAAACAACATTTTTTTAACCAATTGATCAACATCAAGAGTAAAAAAGGCCGCATAGAATCAGTATTGACTATGCACCTCGAGCCTTTGGTTCGCTGCGAACTAAACTTGGCGACATATTCGCTATCTTCGATTTCCGAAAAAGGAGATCAGTCTAAGTATCTCAATCTTAAACAACAGGCGGGGTTTGGCAAACGCTTACGACATGGATATCGTCAATATGATTTACTCTTATTTCCTCCAATTTATCGGTCTGAAGTAGTGAAAAACCCTCTAAAATTGTTCCGGTAAAAAGTTTTAGTCAATCCCGCGTTCAGCCACCAGGCGAAAAATGTCTGATTCAGTCACCATACCGACAAGCTTGTCAGCGGAATTAACCACCGGGATCCCGCCGAATTTATTCGCCAGCATCATGTTCGCGGCTTTGCTAACGGGTTCGTCCTCGAGAATTGTCAAAACCGGTGATGCCATAATTTTCTTGATAGTGAGCTTGGCCAACAGATAGTTCAACTCCCAGACGCTCAGGGATGTGGCACCGGACGGCGTTGCCTGTTGAATATCCGAAAGCGTCACTATACCCATCAGTTTGTCGTCATCCATAACCGGGAGTCGCCTTATATTATTCCTGATCATCACTTGATGGGCTTCCGGCAATACCGTATCCGGAGTAATTGACTCCACCTCTTTGGCCATAATTTCTTTTACTAGTACCTGTGTCATATCCTATACCTTTAGGTTTGCACGATGATCGAATCAAGAAGGTTCTGCATAGGTTGCCCTGGGCCGGCCGAGCAGGAAAAAATGCCTGATACCCTATATTCCCAAATAAGTTTGGCGAACATTATCATCCTCTTTCAAGCGATCAGCCTGCCCTTCAAGAGCGATATTACCCGTCTCCAAAACATATCCGTAGTCTGCCAGCGCAAGTGCCAGGCGTGCATTCTGCTCAACCAATACAATAGTCCTTCCATGAGCATGAATCTCCCTGATAATCCGTGCAATCTCCTGACACATAATCGGAGATAATCCCAGTGATGGCTCATCCATAAGTATAAGCCTTGGATTAGACATAAGCGCTCTGCCCAACGCAACCATTTGCTGTTCACCACCACTCATTGTTCCGGCAGCCTGGTTAATGCGCTCTTTTAAACGGGGAAAGTGAGAAAAGACAATCTCGAAATTATTCGCCACCTCCCTGGAGTCATTTCTTAAATAAGCTCCCATTTCAAGGTTTTCCTTTACACTCATCTGAGGAAATACCCGGCGGCCTTCGGGAACATGCGCAATGCCTATACCGGTAATTTCTTCGGGCGGGAGCTCAGCGATTGACTCTCCCTCGAACAACACTTCACCCGCAGAGGGTCTGACCAGACCAGATATCATTCGCAAGGTTGTACTTTTACCGGCACCATTTGCACCAATCAAAGTGATAACATCACCCTCTGGCACTTTTATCGATATATTTCGAGTAGCTTCTACTTTGCCAAAATTGACAGCAGTATTTTTGAGTTCAAGCAACAATTTCATCTGCTCCCAGGTAAGCCTCAATCACTTTTTTATTATTGATAATTTCTTCCGGTAATCCCTCTGCCAGCTTCTCTCCAAAATCCAACACGGTTATTTTGTCGCAAAGATTCATGACAGTTCTCATATCATGTTCCACTAATAAAACTGTAATACCCCATTCATCCCTTATTTTCTTGACATGATCAACCATGATCGCTTTTTCACCGGAATTCATTCCGGCAACAGGCTCATCGAGCATTAACAATTCCGGATCAGTTGCCAATGCCATCGCGACACCCAGTACACGTTGATGTCCGTGTGACAGATTGGCAGCCAGATTATCCTGTTCATGTTCCAGACCAAGAAAACTAATAATCTCCATTGATCTTTCCATATTCCCCGCTTCGTCTTTATTTTTATGTCTGAAAATCGCATTCATCAAGGAAGCATCGGCATTGAGATGCCGCGCAATAATCACGTTTTCAAGAACGGTAAAGTCAGGAAAAAGCGCTGGCCTTTGAAACGTACGCACAACACCCAGCTTGGCTATTTTACTGGAATGCAATCCGGAGATAACTTGTCCTTTAAATTCAACTGTGCCTGAAGACGGCGCATAAAAACCACTAACCACGTTAAAAAACGTTGTCTTCCCCGCACCATTCGGCCCTATTACACCACGAATCTCCCCTTCTTCAACCTCCAGGTCAATCATGTGATTCGCCTGCAGGCCGCCAAAGCTTTTCGATAGCTTTTTAACCGAGAAAAAGGACATCTCAGCTGGCCTCCTTCTTAGCAAACAATTCGACAAAAAATAGTTTAATGCGAGGTATTAATGTTTCCAGCCCACCGGGCAGGTAGACCAGGAACACAATGAGTATCAAGCCAAACAACAGGGGTCGCCATTCTTCCAAAGGCCGAGACAGCTCAAAAACCAGTGACATGGAAATAACACCAATCAAAGGTCCCCAGAATGTTTTAACACCACCCACGACGACCCAGATAATAAGATATACCATTTCCACCATTTCAAAATTATGCGGATCTATGGAGCCGATCAGATAAGCCATCAGCGAACCCGCAATGCCCGCGAAAAAGCCGGCAACACAGAAAACCATAACCCGCGCCCGGGTAACATTGATTCCTATACTTTCGCATAACTCACTGTCCGCATAAATCGCTTTCCAGGCATTTCCGATTCTTGAACGATCAATCCGATACAAGATCACAAGCACTAAAACAGTAAAAATCAGGGTGAAAAAATAAAAGTTAGTAGAATCCCAGAAATCAACGAAATACCAGTCTCCCGACTGCCCTATTTCCAATTTAGGGATACCATTTACACCGCGAGCACCACCGAACGGATTATGAAATTTCAACCAGACGTGACGGACAAATTCTCCTAACGCGAAAGAGGCGATAAAAAAAGCGAAGCCGATGGTCCTGGACAGTGGCACTGCAAACAATAAACTGACACCGACAGTGATCATTGCGGCCAATGGCATTGCAGCATAAAAAGGGACGCCAAACTTTTTAGCGAGTATCCCGGTAGCGTAGGCGCCTACGCCCATCAAGATATAGTGACAAAGCGTCCAGTCTCCGGTGGTTGTCATCAACCGATAGCTTTGCGCCAGAATTACGTTGATCAGAAAGATGGTTAATAATTCAAGCCTGTAAGCAGAAACAATTTGCGGCGCCACACACAAGAAACCGACAATAATAAATACTGGCAACCAAAATTCTACGAAAGAGTTAGCGCTAGACTTTAACATTACCGAGTAACCCTGTTGGTTTAACAATTAAAACAATGGCCATAAATAGAACACCGACCATGGTAGCTGTTACCGAGTCGTACATTGTAGAGACAAAAGTATGAATAAAACCCAGGATAAATGCCGCCAGTACGGCACCTTCAATACTGGCCATACCACCAACAATAACAACAATAAATGCGGTAATCGCATAAACGTGCCCCATATAGGGCGTAACCGGAATAATGGGCGCCATCAGCGCACCACCGACCCCGGCAAAACCACCGGACAGAAACATTGCCAACATAGTCATCTTATTGATACTGATACCCTGCAGAACCGCGGCTTCAGTATCCTGAGCGCAGGCTCTCAGCGCCTTACCGGCTTTGATTTTTTTCAAAAAGAACCATAATCCCCCAACCATAATAATAGTGGCGGGAATGATGGCCAGACGCTGCCAGCTGACGGCAGCACCAAGAATTTCAGCGCTGCCCTTATACGGAACGGGTACCGAACGCATCAGTCCGACTCCCCACTGCTGCCCCACCAATACCTGAAAAATAAAACTTGCCCCTGCGGTTGCCATGAAACCGGCAAGAACATTACCTCTGGTCGGCCTAAATATGGCCCGTTCCAATAGAACGCCGAGCAAGGCAACAATGGGAAATGCAGCGATTACTGCGATAAAAAATGGCAGGCCCGCAAGCGAATATAAAACATAAACGACGTAAGCACCGGCCATGAACAGTTCACCGTGAGCAAAGTTAGCCATTTGCATAACACCAAATGCCAATGCCAAACCCACAGCCACCATGGCGTAAATCGAACCCAGTACTAGTGCATTCGCGAATGATTGTATAAATGTTTCTAGTCCCATCTTGGCCAGCCTTTACTAGATCACTGTTTAATAATTCTATTCATAAAAATTCGGAAAGAAGGGATGACATCGGGAAGTGAATCCATTCACGCCCCGATATCCGTCGGTAGATCTAAAATGATCTACTATTGATCATGCATCAGCCCTTTCGAACGGACATGCGCGATGATCTTATCTTTACGCGGTCCAAACCATTCGTAGAAATCAAGTACTTTCTGAACACGTTTCACACCATCGCGATGCTCATTAACTGGAACCGGTGTGGCGATCATGTTGTCGATACCCCACATATCGGAACCCGTGAATTTGCCCGCGCCTAGCAGAGTGTCTATTGAGTCAGCCTTTCTTAAAGCGGCGACCACTTTGTCTGCATCAAACGAGCAGGCCAACTGTACACCCTGAGCCCAGACTTCCAACATGATTACATGATCCCAGTCGATACCGGTAATGCCGCGCTTGACATCATCGGGACCACCAGGGCCGTAGCGCTTAATCCATTCATTATAAAATTCCTGTTGCGGGGAACCCTTACCCCACCACGGATCATTAAACAACGGGAAACTATCAACCGCGCCTTCCATATACTCTTTCGGAACCTTTGTCAGAATTGATTCAGAATCCAGGTAGTTGGCCGAGATGCCGCCTTTAAAACCTTGCACATAAAGCTGCTCAATAATGCCAACAACAAAATCGGGATACGACAGATTCAAACTCACGACATCAGGCTTGGTTGCCAGAACTGCGGTTACAATGGGTGCGAAGTCAATGGTATCCAGCGAATAGTGCTTGTCATAAACCACGTCCCAACCATCGACCATCGCGGAGCCTACTTCCCATGCCTGCGCAATAAGACCGATCGTGTCATCCTGAGACAAAACCGCCCAACGCTTTAGATCAGGGTTCCTCTGCTTGTGGTATAACGGCCTCATCATGTCGATACGCGGAGTTACATCCCCACCAGCGATGAGATAAGGCCGGTCGGGTTTGATATCACCAGAAATCAAACTCGCATAAACAACTTTTTTCCGCGTCAAAAATGGATGTGTTGCATCAGCCGGGTTACCGCCAATCGCACTGATAAACTTCACGTTATGCTCAAGCACCAGTTGCTTGGCACCTTGTAGTGCTTTTGAACCAGTTGCTTCATCATCAAATGTCACCATGTTCAACTTGTGGCGTTTACCACAAACATCAAGACCACCTTCAGCATTCACTCTGTCGACAAACATCTGGTTGCCCGTCAAACCGGGAAGCCCCCAGCCTGCATCCGGCCCTGACAATGCCCCTAGAAATCCAATATTGACTGTTTCTGCCGCTCGACCGTTTCCCACGGTCAACAGTGTTGAAGTTGCAACTACCGCTGCAAGTAATGTTTTACTGACTTGTTTCATAATATTCCTAGCCTCCTAATATAATGGATGGGTATTAATGTTAATGTTACCGTTAAAAAAAAGACACAGGGTGAATTGTTGATGTACTCCCCACACTTCTAAATAAAGAATTACTCAGATATATCTTTACTGTTAACGTCTTGCCACTTATATAAATTATAAGCACTTCTCCCTAAACTGACTTTATTATATCTTACATCTATGCCATGAAAATTTTGACTGCAAGGGAACCACCGAGTGACTGGCGACCCCTCAAATCCTGACGCCTGCTAGCAAACAATCAGGAAAATTTCTCGTAAGCGTTTCGAAGATCAACCATCGGATGAGCTTTTGCCATCTGAAACTTCACCAGCAGCTCACGCGCAATCATGTCACGGTCCTGCTGGTTATCCGGCAATTCTATATTCTCCGGAATGGTTACCCATCCATTGATATTCCGATCGAATACCGCCGGGCGACTTTCTTCATAACCCATGTGTACATCTTCCAGCCAGTTCAGATCGCTCCAGCCCATGACTTCCATATACTGGTGCAGAAATGGCGTACAACGTTCCATATCGGGCACCAGGTTGACATCGTAGCGATAACCGATGTGCTGACCGATTATCTTCTCGCGTTCGGTATCAAGACCATCGCCTTCGAGGAATTGATCAATATTTTGTTCAGCCATATTTATATCCTCCTTAGAAACGTGTCATGTCGGGACGACCGACCGTGTGTTGGGTTCCCGCCATCGGCACCTGCGCACAGGCTGATGCTTCCAGTGTCAATGCAGCCAGATCTTCTGGCTCCAGTGAATGGATGTTGGTCTTGCCACAGGCGCGGGCGAATAACTGAGCTTCGATAGTGAGTGTATGCAGGAAGTTATATACTCGTATTGCTGCCGAATCAGGATCGAGACGTTTACGCAATTCCGGATCCTGTGTCGCAATACCTACCGGACAACGGCCGGTATGGCAGTGGTAGCAGTATCCAGCTTCAACACCCATTTCGTTCTCGAAATCAGCTTCCGGGATATCTTTATTGCAGTTCAATGCCATCATAGCCGAATGACCGATAGCGACTGCATCAGCGCCCAGTGCTATCGCTTTAGCCACATCGGCTCCGTTACGGATACCACCGGCATATATCAGGGTAATTTCTCCAGATTTGCCGACATCATCAAGCGCCTGACGCGCCTGGCGAATCGCCGCAATACCTGGAATGCCCGTTTCTTCAGTTGCCAGGTGAGGGCCAGCACCGGTACCACCTTCCATACCATCGATATAGATCGAATCAGGACCAGTCTTTGCGGCCATACGCACGTCGTCGTAGACCCGCGCCGCACCCAGTTTTAACTGAATTGGGATTTGGCCATCGGTGGCTTCACGTACTTCCTGAATTTTCAGCGCCAGATCGTCCGGGCCCATCCAGTCAGGATGGCGCGCCGGTGAACGCTGATCAATACCGGCAGGCAGCGAGCGCATTTCAGCCACCTGGTCGGTGACTTTTTGTCCCATCAAGTGACCACCGAGACCCACTTTACAGCCTTGCCCGATAAAGAACTCAACCGCATCTGCAAGTCGCAGATGATGCGGATTGAAACCGTAACGCGACTGGATACACTGATAAAGCCACTTACTGGAATAACGACGTTCGTCGGGAATCATGCCGCCTTCACCCGAACAGGTGGCAGTACCAGCCATGGTCGCACCACGTGCGAGCGCGGTCTTGGCTTCGTAACTCAGGGCACCGAAACTCATGCCGGTGATATATATTGGGATATCGAGTACTAGCGGTTTTTTAGCATTAGGACCGATGATGGTTTTGGTCAGGCACTTCTCGCGATAACCCTCGATAACGAAACGCGTCAGGGTGCCAGGCATAAAAGTCAGGTCGTCCCAGGTCGGTATTTTCTTGAACAGAGAGAAACCACGCATGCGGTAGCGACCCAGTTCGGACTTTATGTGGATATCGTTAATTACCTCGGGCGGGAAGATAAAGCTTTTCCCCAGGTGGTATGGATCTTTTTTTAATTTTTCAGACATATTTGTTCTCCAGGAGCTCTTACCAGTGCTTTAAAGCACCAGTTTTTTCTCACTAGGTTCGAGGTTGTCGTAATTCCACAGCTGCTTACCCGAGGTTAGCTTGACCATGTTTTCTACGCCGCTGGGTGCTTCCAATCCGTAAAGCTCAAGTTTTCCGCGCAGATAGCGCTGATCGAGATCGGTCATCTCGGTTTCGACACAGTCAACACCGAGGCTGGCAATCTTGCCGGCCACATAAATCGTCCCGTCATACATCGAATCGCCGAGGTTATCTCCGGCATCACCAAGGATAATCATACGGCCACGTTGCATCATGAAACCGGTAAAAGCACCGACGCTGTCGCCAACGATAATCGTGCCACCTTTCTGGTCGATACCAACCCGGGCACCCGCCTGGCCTTTACAGACCAGGTCGCCACCGCGTATCGCAGCGCCAAATAATGAACCCGCGTTCTTTTCGATCACCACGGTGCCAGCCATCATATTTTCCGCACAGGACCAACCGACACGGCCGCTGATACGGATATTGGCACCGTCGTTTAAACCACAGCCGAAGTAACCCAGGCTGCCTTCAAAATTCAGATTCAAACGGTTGAGGACACCCACACCTAATGAGTGCTTGGCGCGGGGGTTTTTCACTGTAATCGTGCCGTGACCCGACTTCATCAATTCCCGAATCTTGAGGTTGATAGCCGTAATTTCCATATCCGCGGCATCGAACTCGGCCGACTTGTCGATGTCGACTTCGTAGGCCCAGGGGTAAGTAAAATTCTCCTCTTCAGTTGCCGAAAAGAACATTTGCTGGCTACGACCAGCCAATTGTTCCTCGTGCAGACCCATGTCATGGGATGTAGTTACGCTGCCCATACTTTTACCTCCCCTTGATAAGGATCCCAGGTATCTATTTCACGTGGGAAAATACTTCGAATGGCCACTTCTTCCGAAGCCAGGCCGACAAATTCGTCGCTCTCGTAGAGCACCATCGGCTTCGCACCCATCACGTCTTTTGCCATGCCGAGCTGGTTACCGGTTGCCACCAGATAAGTAAATACGCCGTCAAGCTCATGGATCGAACGCGCCATCGCCGCTTCCAGCTCATCACCCTGTTCGATGCGATTAGCAATATAAACCGCGATCAGCTCCGAGTCACAATCGGACATGAAACGATGACCGCGGCGCTCAAGATCACGCCGATTAGTCCAGTAATTGGTCAGTTGGCCGTTGTGAACCACCGATACATCGTTAAATGGGTAGGCCCAATAGGGGTGCGCAGAACGAATATCGACATCGGATTCGGTAGCCATACGCGTATGCCCGATAGCATGAGTGCCGACAAAACCATTCAGGCCGTATTGCGTGGAAACTTCGTCGGCGTCACCCAGGTCCTTGATCAGTTCCAGCGCGGTGCCAACCGATAAAATTTCAACCCCGTCGAGGTCTTCGATGAAATCGATCAATCGTTTCAGATCACCGTCAAATTCAAAGTGATAACGAAATGCATACTCGGTAGCTTCTTCACGCTCGGTGACTTTTGCGCCCAATTCCTCGAGACGCGCATCAACAGCTGCTTTACGTTCAATCACCTGTCGATGAATATCGAAACCAGTACTCATTTCTTCCTGCTCGGCTACCTTGAAGCGTAACACCTGTACGCCTTTTTCCGGTTTACCGTAAAGTGCAAATCCGGTCGAATCTGGCCCACGGTGCTTCAATGCCTGAAGCATCTGGGTCATTTCGCTACCGATATCACTGCTTGCACCACCTTTCCAGATAAGTCCAGCAATACCACACATTAGAATATCCTCTTAAAATTAATAATTTGTTGTTGGGTAATTACCAGGCACAAATGCGCCTGGCGGCTATCAATCAGTTTATGGCAAGCAATCCAGGTACGTTTCCATGTCCCAATCGGTGACTGTAGCGTTGTATCGCTCCCATTCATCGCGTTTGTAATGCTCGAATACCCTGTACATCTCGCCCGGCATCGAAGACTTGATCACTTCGTCGTTACGCAGTTCTTCGAGCGCATCACCAAGTGACATCGGCAACTTCTTGACGTTTTTACCAGCGTCGATAGCATCGTAAATGTTGCGCTCTTCAGCTTCACCCGGATCAAGCTTGTTATCCATACCATCGTCAAAAGCTTTCAACAGCGCAGTACCCATCAGGTATGGGTTCACCATCGAGTCAACCGAACGGTATTCGAAGCGACCCGGAGCCGAAACACGCAATGCACAGGTACGATTCTGATAACCCCAGTCGGCGAAGATAGGCGCCCAGAAACCGGTATCCCAGAGGCGACGATACGAGTTAACCGTCGAAGACCCGATCGAAGTCAGCGCACCGAGGTGCTTGATAACACCGCCAATACAGTGCAGGCCAATCGGACCTGGCGCTCGATCATCGATCGAAGGATCGGGCATAAATGTGTTTTCGCCACCAACCCGGTAGGTAAAGGAACCTTCCATGCCTGCCAGGTCCTCGAAACCGAGCTTATTAACTACGTCTTCACCGCCACGCCATAGCGACATATTATGATGGCAGCCTGAAGCCGAAACGCCCATGAATGGCTTTGACATAAAACAGGCAATCAAATTGTCTTCACGTGCGACCTGGGCACAGATCTGGCGGTAGGTAGTCAAACGGTCCGCGTTACGCAGAACATCGTCGAACTGGGTATTCAATTCGAGTTGACCAGGCGCATCTTCGTGGTCGCCCTGAATAATATCGAGGCCCATTTGTTGAGAGTATTCGATAACTTTCATGAAAGTCGGGCGCAGTTCTTCAAACTGATCTATGTGGTAGCAATTAGGCTTGGTTACACCGCCGTTTGGCTTGCCATCCTCACCACGCTTTAACCACATCATTTCTGGTTCTGTACCGCAACGCATCTCAAGACCGTGCTTGTCCTGAAACTCATTGTGAATACGACGCAGATTTCCGCGGCAATCCGAAGACAAAGCGCCGCCCGGGTTTTCCCGCTCTTCACGATTACGAAATAGTGTACAGAACACACGACCGACGCGCTTGTCCCAGGGCAACTGACAAAAAGTTTCCGGATCAGGAATACCAATTAATTCCCAGGACTCCGCACCATAGCCAATATAATCCCCATGGCGGTCGACAAACAGGTTTGCAGTCGATCCGTACACCAACTGGAAGCCTTTTTCCGCCAGTCGCTCCCAGTGCGCAGCGGGAATACCTTTACCCATAATTCGTCCGGTGACCGAGACGAACTGGTAATAAATATAATCCACACCAGTTTGCTTGATCTTCTCGCTGACCTGCTTGACCAGGTCAGCGCGACCAGGTGCTTCAACGTGCGCTTCTAAATCAGTCATCTCTATACTCCAAAGGGATTAAATTTTGGTGATTCAATTTCAATCTTTAAGCAACTCAACTTACATTTACTAAAAATAGATATTCTTCGATTCTGCTACCCGGCCTGGCTCCGGGGTAATGCACGACCAGATACCAGTTTTAATTTTCCTTTGAGGTCGGTTTCCCATACAACTCAACTGTGCGCCATGAGTCCTTGCATTACGGTTGGGGAATTCGCCGTGCTACTAATTAATTATTGATTGTTGTACCAGCACAAGGCCAATGGTATACCCATATATTGATCCATTACAATACCTAATTCAAATTATTTTGTACAGAAGCTAATTTTTCAATCATTTTGCCAAACCAATTGACATTAAATCCGATGCTTACATCTTCGGGAAGGGTCAATATAGTGCCATTAACTCCCCTTTTCCAGGCTTAAAACCTATGCCGTATATTAATAATAGTTGTTTAAATACAATATATTACATACGGGTAGTTAATCTAAAATCTAATTTCCGCTGATAAATTAATGAGAATAGTTATATTTAGCCAATATGCTACAAGTGGTAGGTTATTCTGCAAATAAAATGATCGCTTTAACGCTATTAATGCTTGATTTAAGTCTCTATAAAATGTTATTTTGTACCAATTATTATACCAATCCAATAAATTTGGAACTAAGTGGGGACTCGAAATGTCATCAAAGGAGAATAGAGGTCAGCATTCGTCTGGCCTCGAATTGAAATCAGGCGAAATAGGCAACAGGCCCCGTTTGGGAGTAACGACAGGCAACGTCGTGTCCAGATTACGTCGCATGATCCTTGAAGGCCAATATTCACACGAAGAACGTTTACCTGCAGAACGGAATCTAGCTGAGGAATTCGAAGTTTCTCGGGGCACCATTAGAACGGTGCTGCAAATCCTCGAGGAACAGAACCTGGTGACACGCAAGGTTGGTAGTGGGACCTATGTGACACATAGAAAGGCTAGCCATCAACAAGATATCTCCAGTATCACTAGCCCATTAGAAATGGTAGAAGTGCGCATTTCCATCGAGCCTCAAATGGTACGACTGGCAATTACCAATGCCAGTCATAGAGACCTCGAGGAGTTACGCAAGGCGCTACGCGAATGTGAGGATGCTGGTGCCAATGCGGAAAAATTCGCCAGTGCAGATACCGCTTTTCACATTGCCCTGGCGCACTGTTCCGGGAACAAACTGATGTTCTGGATTTACGAACGAATTAGTGAAGTTCGTAATTACGCGCAATGGCGCACAATGAAATCCAAGCTGCTAACACCAGAACGAATCGAATTTTACAACAAACAGCACCGTGCTCTATACGATGCCATCGTCTCGCGCGATGCCAACGAAGCTGTCAAAATTATCAAGAACCATCTATATGGTGTCCAGGACGACCTGCTTGAAACTTGACAGGCAGGTTATGCTCCATTTTTAATGTTCTAGTGAAGCTGTACTAGCCGCATAACAGTGTTTCGCTTCCCCAATAACCTGTCGGGATTATCCGCCAGATTCAACGCACGATTAAACAGTTAGATTCGGCACTATTGGCAATCTTGCGTGAAACACTGCCCATTAGAACTTCCTTGATCTTACCGAGGCCACGTGTACCGACAACAATAATGTCGATATTTCGACGCTTGGCAAAACCTATAACACTGGAAGCCGGATCGCCACTACCTATTGCGGTTTGTATGTTTTTTGCACCACCCTTTTGGGCGCGAACTTCGGCCTCGTGCAATATTTTTTCGGCCACCTGTCGCAGGATTTCCTCGCGCGCGTTGGCGAAGTCTTCCAGATCCGGGGCCTTCTTCATTAAGGCGGGTACCTGCATATCCCTGATAACGTGCAGAATGAGTAATTCAGCTTCGTGGCATGCGGCCATATAGGCTGCCATACTCACCGCACGATTCGACGCAGCCGAAGCATCGGTTGCCACCAGAATCTTTTTAATCATTTAGATTTGATGCTCGCTTGAAATTAATAGACATCCACTTCGAAAGCACTATCGAGTCCTGACCCAATGCTTACGGCGCGCTCTCGCGCGCTATCCGTATGATCATCTGGTCGACGCTCAGCGCCATAAATGAAATGCATAACCCTGGTTTTAAACCCTTACCCAGGTCACTTTCCGACAAGGCCTCGAAAATCGCCTGACGAGGGCGAATAGTAACAATAAATACAGCAATATCCAGCAGAGATAATACAACCCTCATGGTTTGATTAATACCGGGCAAAATGTGCGATATAACTAGCGCGGGCTAAATACCAACGCAGTGTTGCTGACCACCCGATAAATGACAAGGACAATCATTTTCATCACCGTTTAGCGCCACGAGTTTTATCACCTTCCGGGCTACTACAAAACATTAACCCTTTATCATATCGCTTATATGTAATTGAAAAGAAATGCTTTAACAAACCACAGACTATTTGCGGAGGCATACAACATCCTTGCAACTTTGTTCCTGAATTCGCCCGAGAATGTTATCCTCCGCCGATATCTTTACTGCCCATAACCGACTCGGCTATTCCACTATTATGACTCCGATCACAGACCAGACACCAATACAGTACGAGGCTGAATTACCCGCCGCTACCGATATCGTCGTTATTGGCGCTGGTATTATCGGCATTGCCACCGCATGGTATTTATCCAAACAGGGGCATAAGGTCGTGGTTTGCGAAAAAGGCAGAGTTGCAGGTGAGCAGTCGAGTCGAAACTGGGGCTGGATTCGCCAGCAGGGGCGCGATGAAGCCGAACTTCCGATTATGATGGAAAGTATGCGTATCTGGGAAAACCTGGCCAGAGAAATTGGTAAAGATGTCGGATTTCGTCGAGAAGGTAGCCTTTACCTGTTTAACAGCGAATCTGAAACTGCGCGTTATGACCATTTTCGCTCATTTGCACCGAATTACGGATTGCAAAGCGAGCTAATTGACGCTAGCAAGTTATATGGGTTAGTCAAAAATTGTCCTGAACACTGGGTATCAGCCTTACATACCTCCAGCGATGGACGCGCCGAACCAGAAATAGCAGTTACCGCCATTGCCGACGCTTGCGTACGCAATGGCGTAACTATTATCGAAAATTGCGCAGTCCGTACCGTTTCAGTCGCCAACCGGGAAATTGATGGCGTATTCACCGAAAACGGATTCCTCAAGTGTTCATCGGTTGTCTGTTGCGGTGGTGCCTGGAGCTCTAGCTTTCTAAATAACTGCCAAATCCACCTGCCACAACTAGCAATCAAGGCCAGTGTAATCAGTACCGCCAGCGCACCCTTGATATTCGCCGGGAATGCGTCTGACCAACAACTAGCTTTTCGTCGCAGGGAAGATGGCGGTTACACGATCGCCATGACCGATTACCTCGAGGTCTTCCCATCGTGGCATGGATTGCAGTTGTTGGGGAAATTTCTACCCCTTTTGCGTACGGCTTATAAGAAAATTAAAATTCGCTTAAACGGCGGGTCGCAAGAGCAATATTACACCGGGCGATCCTGGAGTGGTGAGGACACAACCGCGTTTGAAAAAAGCCGCGTGTTAAATCCCGTGCCAACAAATAGAGCAATAAATCGGCTCAGATCGATTCTCGATAATCGCCTGCCGATTCTAAAAAATATTGCCATCAAACAGAGTTGGGCTGGCATGATCGACGCGACACCCGACGCAGTACCGGTAATGGATGCTGCACCAGGCGTGAACGGGTTGTTTGTTGCCAGTGGTTTCAGTGGCCATGGATTTGGAATTGGTCCAGCCGCGGGTAAGATAATGGCTGATCTGGTGCAGAATAATAATATCGAATATGATTTGTCGCGGTTTCGATTCTCGCGCTTCAGTGACGGCAGCACACTGAAGCTCGGTCCTTCGATATAGTGGCGAAGCGATGTTTATCGTTTATAGTATCCCTGCCTGCTACGACTGAGTTCGGAACATAACCGGGACTTCTTCTATCATTGGATACGCCTTATATGACCCAACAATCCATCCCCGAGAACAAAGACGATCCAACAGAATTTCGATTTTTCGACAATCGTCAAAAGTATCTACTTTTTGTTAACACCTGTTCCGAGAAATGGGTAATTGGTGAACGCGTCGCGCGTGAACTGAAAAATATAGTGCCAACCCCGCCATCGATTCGTATTTTTGACGCGGGCGTCGGCGATGGCACAGTGCTATCACGCGTTTGGCGGGCTATGCACCATAGCTTCCCGACCATGCCGTTTTCCATCCACGGCAAGGAAGTCAGCCTCGAAGACGTTCGTCTGACACTCGACAAATTACCCGATCGCCTGTACGAGCATCCGGCCAGCGTCGTGGTTTTGACCAATCTATATTATGGCGAAGCGCCCTGGTTAACCCCGCGTTCACCGCAAGCGGTGAAAGACATGGTATGGAAGGAGGTTCCTTTGGAAGGTAATAGCGCACACGAATTTGCGCAACAGATTGTCGGCCTACAGGAATTTCTAACTGAGAACTGGCAGGCGCGTACTGGCAAACATGGCAATCCAGTTTACGAGAAGCCGGTTGTCCTGGTGCTATACCGCGATGATCACCGCTTCCTGCTCGATACCGTGATACCCAGGCGCGAGTCCCCGGAGGCAAATTTTGATTTAATCATCGCATCACAGCCCTACCGGGCCATCGCTTCCGCCGCATCGAAAGCAAAGAATGTCATCACACCACTTTCTCGTGCATTGGCACCGAACGGTCGTTTGATAGGCATTCATTCGATGGGTAAGGATCCAGGCATGGAAATCATTGAAGCTGTCTGGCCGGGGCAAAACCCATTCACCGTTAGTCGCCAGGAAATTTTGCAGGCAGTAAAAAACGAGATGGGTAGCGAGGCGACCAATTTTAATTTTTCCGCTGGCAGTAATACCGATTCACTGTTTAACTACGAGATGCACACCTTACCGAATGAGATCGTCAACTCGATTGGCACCTCCACACTACTGGCTGCCTGGAACGCGGCAACCTACGTCGCCCAGATCGAGGACGATAGACTAGAAGCAGCATTGCATGATGATGCCTATATTTCTGCCACGCGTAGTGTGCTGGAGAAGCGTGGCGGTCTGTGGTTTCAAAACGAGTCGTATACCATTACACGAAAGTAGTTTGCGAAATACCAGGCTAATTGATAGCTTTCACAACCTCATCCATATTTAACTGCAGGCGTAACGCAATGTCTGGATTTTTTCATAACGGTATAGCCGTCAGCGATCCACTAATTAGCGATGCACTTGATCGCGAACTGCATCGCCAGCAAAACCAAATCGAATTAATCGCATCGGAAAACATCGTCAGCCAGGCAGTACTGGACGCATTGGCACATCCAGTCACCAATAAGACACTGGAAGGTTACCCGCGAAATCGCTTTCATGGTGGCGGTGAATTTGTCGATATTATTGAACAAGCTGCGATCGACCGGGCGAAAGAATTATTCTGCTGCGACTATGTTAACGTGCAGCCGCATTCCGGCACCCAGGCGAACCAGGCTGTTTTTTTCGCTACCGTCAAACCTGGCGATAAAATACTCAGCCTGAATCTTGCTGCTGGTGGCCACCTTAGCCATGGAGCGGCCCCCAACCTGTCGGGTCGCTGGTTTGACTCTCACCACTATGGTGTCGATAAAGAATCGGGGTTGATCGATTACGACGAAGCCGGGCGACTCGCCCGTAAGATTCGGCCAGGGTTATTGATAGCCGGAGGGTCGGCCTATCCTCGCACTATCGACTTTGAGCAATTAAGTCATATCGCAAATTCGGCGGGCGCCTTATTTTTGGTTGATATGGCCCACTTTGCCGGACTGGTTGCAGCAGGCGTCCACCCTTCACCTCTGCCATATGCCGATATTGTCACCTGCACAACCACCAAAACCATGCGTGGCCCTCGTGGCGGAATGATTCTGTCACGCGATTCTAAATGGGCCAGCAAGTTACAATCCGCCATATTCCCAGGCGTGCAGGGCAGCCTGCACAGCCAGATCATAGCGGCAAAAGCGGTGTGTCTCGGCGAGGCCCTTGGCGACGAATTCAAACTCTATGGTAAACAGGTAGTCGAGAACGCGAAAACGCTGGGGCAGGCATTGTCAGCCAGGAATATCAAATTAATTAGTGGTGGCACCGATACTCACATGGTATTACTCGATTTTTCAGCCAGGAACCTGACCGGACAGCAAGTCCAGGATGCCTTGAACGAGGCCAATATCACATCGAATAAAAACCCGATCCCGTTTGATTCTACAAAACCCTCCGAGTGGTCTGGGCTGAGGCTCGGTGTCGCTGCTGCTACGACCAGAGGCCTTGGTGACAAGGATTTTAAGATCCTGGGAGAAATAATCTCGCAGCTGATTAATAACTGCGAGTCGAAAAATGACGCGTTGATTGCAGAAAATAGAAACAAAATCCTGGCGCTTTGCGAGCGCTTTCCGATTTATTGTTAGCCCTTACCACTGTTAAGGCAAAAATAACATTTTCTGTTTGTCGTCTACTGTGATTTCATAGAGAAATGAATCCTACAGATTCCAGGGTATATTTTTAGTCATTACATGACAGGTACAACATTATGAAGGCGATTACATTAACTGATTTCGGTGGCACTGAAATGATGCGCTTTACCGAGGTAGAAACCCCGACTCCCGGAGAAAATCAGGTTTTGATTCGAGTCAGGGCGACTTCAGTAAACCGCCCGGATATAATACAACGCCAGGGTAACTATCCGGCGCCACCAGGAGATTCAGAAATATTGGGGCTAGAAGTTGCTGGCATCGTTGAGGCCATCGGACAAAATGTAACCCGCTATGTGCCGGGTGATTCCGTGTTCTCGCTGGTCGGCGGTGGTGGCTACGCCGAGTATGCGCTTGCGCTTGAAACCCATACCATGCCAGTTCCTGAATCAATAAGTTTTGCGCAAGCCGCCTGTATCTGCGAAACCTATATTACGGCTTACTTGAACCTGTTTTTAATCGCAGAGCTTCAGGCTAAACAATCGGTACTCATTCATGGCGGCGGCGGCGGTGTTGCCAGCGCTGCAATTCAACTGTGTCAGTCACTCACCGCGGATACAGAAATAATTGTTACCGCCTCACCGGCAAAAATCGAACGCGTCGAACAACAAGGCGTTCACCATGTCATCGACTATCAAAACCAGAATTTCGCCGCCGAAGTGAAGCGAATTACCGAAAAGCGTGGTGTCGATGTAATTCTCGACCATATCGGTGCTAAATATCTGGAATCCAATCTAAAGTCGCTTGCGGTCGGTGGCTGTATCATGCTGATTGGCGTCATGGGTGGCATAAAAGCTGAAATCAATTTAGCCATGATGATGGTCAAACGCCAGCGTATTATCGGTTCCGTGCTACGCTCACGACCCGTTGACGAAAAAGCTTCTATCATTAAACAATTTGAGCAAACCGTGGTGCCTTTATTCGCGTCTACAACAATATCACCGCTGATACACGCGTCATTTCCTTTGAGCGAAGCTGCACAAGCGCATGATTTGATGGAACAGGGGGGGCATTTTGGCAAAATTGTCCTGTTGCCATAAAACTAGTGCTGGATTATTTTGGTATACCGTATACCAAAAAAGCAAAAATAGTGTATCATTTTGATAATCGATATTATCTTATCCTTCTAGGGAACCTATCATTCATTTCGTTGGATCTTAACTATGGCATTTAAGACAATCTTATTGCCCATTCGTGAAAGCAGCACCGCAGCCTCACTAATGGAAACATCAATCAGTATGGCGATTCGTAACCAGGGTCATCTCGACTTGCTATATGTTCAGAGCGATCCCGAGCACATGATTCCATTCAGTACCATCGGATTATCGGCGAGCATGCGTCAAACCATTATCGAATCAACTGCAACCGCTGCCAAACAGCAGAGCGATGATCTCGAACAAAGGTTTATTGAATTATGCGAGCGCTATAAGATAAGTATACAACCGCGAGGCACTGGAACTGGCAAGCCTAGCGCAGATTTCCTTATCCGCACTGGTCGCCGTGACGACCTGATTGGCAAATATAGTCGCCTTGCAGATCTGATCATAGTACCGCAACCTACCAAGACGACACCCCCTCCCAGTTCATTCGAGGCAGTGCTGCGGGATAGCGGTCGTCCAGTATTAATGGTGCAACGCAATAAGGTTCTTGAGGTACCCGGCAAACGCCTGGCTATCGGCTGGAACAACAGTAAAGAAGCCGCTCAGGCTATCTCCGCGATGCTGAGCAATTTAAAAAGAGCCGATAAGGTGTATGTGCTGAGCTCAGAAAAGCGCATGAAACAATCCCTCAATGCGGACGATGTATGTGTTTACCTGGGCTGCCATGGGATATCTGCCGAGACCGCGATTATTGACAGAAAACGAAAATCAGCCGGTGACGCTTTGCTTGCCAAATCGGGTGAACTGGAATGTGATCGACTGATTGTGGGCGGCTACAGTCGACCGAAAATTCGCGACATAATCATGGGTGGTGTCACCGGGCACCTATTGAAACACGCCGCTATGCCGGTAATTTTCGTACACTAATCCTGGCATTCCCTGACAGTTAATTTGGCATATTGATTATTGGCTTAAGTAAAATCTGACCGTTCGAGATACATAGGTGCCACGAAGCGGGCATTGACGAGTGACTCCAAAAACGACCGAAGAGTGCCCGAAGCGGGTATTGGAGTTTCGATTTCTGTAAGGTTTTCAATAAATAAATCGTCCCTTTTTTGCCCGGCGCCAAGTGCGCCAGGCAGTCCTTGAGTCACAATATCCAAATTCGTTAGAACTTATCAATCAGCCAA
>CBDUSZ010000004.1:0-39708 GCA_965370015.1 uncultured bacterium
TGAGGGGCGTGAGCATATGTCCATGGATGGACGGTAGTAGGACACCAACAGTAGGCGCTTTAGGCGCCAACAGTAGGTGCCCTGAGGCAATGCAGGAGCAATTGTCGAGGAACGGAAACTTAGCAATAGCCCTACTAAGGCTGGCGACATGCCGGTTTACGTTACTTTATGATCTTGATTGCCTGGACTAGGCAATCGCTCCCGGTGTATCAAACCTTGAACCAGGCTTTAAGGGCATGTCGATTCGTCAGGCGACCAAAATTCGTCAGGGGTTGAAAGGATTGAATGTCATAGGTGGTGATGTTGCCTGCCTGATGCCGAACAAGGACAACCCCAACCAGATTGCCTCGCAAGTTGCCATGGTGATGATGTTCGAACTGCTTTCATTCGTTTCTCTCGCTATCAAGGGGGTTTAACATACCTGGTCGCAGAACCTTCATACGCTGGTTTACGCGTCCTTTTTTGATTTCGATGCAGCCCTGGCACGCGGGTCAAGTTGAGAGATGGCAGGAGAACTGGCGGGAATATTGACGAAAGCGGGGCGTTTATCGATTGGGGGAGAATCCGTTTTTCTCATGCGATAAATTGCAAAACATACAAACACAAAGGAGAAAAATATTGTATGGATAAACAGCCCTGGAGAGCCAAGGATGTCCATAGCATAACTGCCCGTGATGGGGCCAATTGCCATGCCTACAGAAAATGCCAGCATCAGGGTCGCGCATAGTGGCACCATCTGTTTCGGCGAAACGTGGTCCCCAGCGTGAGACAGCATTATGGGGTAAATCGACATCGCAAAGCCACCTAAAATACCAACAAGAATGACATATGTCCAAAGAGGCATAGTGGGCATAAATGCAATAATTGCCGAGAACAAGGCCATCATGATCATCCCGAAGATCATCACCTCGCGCCTGTCGCGTTTATCCGAGGCCCAGCCCATCGGCCACTGCAGAGCAAGAGCACCTACTTGCAATGCCGCACTCAGCATAACGGCACCCGCTACATCCAGTCCGATTCCCACCCCGTAGATTACTATCAGGTTGTTCATTGGGCTGTTGGTCATACCCAGGCACAAACAGCCAACCACCGCCAGCGGGGTCGTCTGATAAACCTTTCGGATACTCATTCTCTCTTTAATCGGTGGTGTTGGGTTGCCACCATCGCGCAGGGCGACTGGTAACAGCGAGAGCGAGAAAAGGGCGCTTACGAGCATAAAATGCCAGTTCCCACTGATAGCTGAAAAGGTAAAGACAAGCGGTCCAAGTGCCTGGGCTGACTTGTAAAAAATCATATAGACACTCATCACGCGCCCACGCACAGATGCCTTTGTTTCACTGGAAATCCAGCTATCCGAAATAGTCAGCAGTCCGGCAAAACAGATCCCGGATAGGAGTCGAGCGCTGGTCCAGAGTGCCAGATCGGTGTCGATCGCGAGTGCCAGCGTCAAAGTTGACAGTACCGTCGCAAAGCAGGCGAAGGCGCGAATATGGCCGATACGTTGAATCAAACGCGGTGCATAGAGGCAGCCAATAAAGAAACCGGTTGCAAAGCCGGCGGCCATGATTCCTATTTCTGTCGTGCTAAATCCTGCCTCCTGCATTCGTAACGGCAGCAGGACCGATAGCAGCCCCATGCCTCCTTGCAGGAAGACAATACCGGTAATAATTGCACCAACAGCCGTATAGGGACTCATGCCAGGAGTTTACTGTAAATATGCCGAAAGCTAGATAAATTATTAGCGTAAATTTCAACAAGTTGCGAAACACCACTAACGTGGATGCTCGCCGCTGAGAACTACCAGTTGGCTGTTGTAATAAAAACGTTCGTAGTGTGTAAAACCTGCGCTGAATTTTACTATTACCTACTTGTTTTAAATGTCGGGGACAATCCCAACGGGCTATTTTATTCTTCGCATTTGCGCTGTTGCGGGTTTAAATAATGCGGTTGGCGACACCGGCACCCCCGGCCTCGATCATGATCGCGATTCGGCCGGTATGGCGCATATCACCGGTGGGTATTATCGGCTTGCTTGCGGTAGGTGGATTGAGCCTGTTGCTACAGGGGTTTATTGCTTAACCGCCGAGCTTGCCCACATGCCAGACGAGGCGAACGAAAGGGCAAAATAAGGGCTTTCAGGTGGTCGAGTATCGTGGCCAGTATTAATAATAACTTTTGCCTGCTACCGGTTTGTATTGGCTGGCGTCGAGGAAAGTTGATATATAACCATGGCGAGTCCACAACAGTTCACGATATAGCCCGGTAAAATTGCTCACGGTTGAGTCAATCACGGACTTCTCCTGTAATAGTCGATCCTTCCAGCGATTAATCTTTGCATGTCGATCAGGCAGAAATATTCCCGGGGTTAATTCATCCATGCAGTGCAGGCGATGGAATAACGGTGCGTAGGATGCATCGACCAGGGAAAACTTCTCTCCATTAAAATAGGGTTCGTTTTCCAGTACTGCTTCAAGCTGGTCGAAACGACTATTTAAATCTTGCATCGTTTCCTCGAAGCTTTGCTTATCTTCCGCGATAGTTAAATTAAATGAAGCAACCAGGCAGGGATTGGAGAATTCGATCCAACTACGGTTTTTGGCGCGTTGTATCAGATCGGCGGGGTGTAACTTATTCGAAAATGCTTCTTCGAAGAATTCAATGATCACCATTGATTCGAAAATTACATCTTTATCCATAATCAAAACTGGTACCTTGCCAAGTGGCGATATTTTCAGGAACCAGTCGGGAGGAGCCGCCAGATCGATGTATTCAATATCATAGTCGATTTGTTTTTGCTTGAGCACGATGACTGCTTTTTGTACGAAAGGACAGAGTTTGAAACTGACTAATTTTGGTCTGATATTCATGTCTATTTTCCATCCCGATAATGCTACCAGATTGGGTAGATTGTTACAGATTCAAGTGTCAACTGGCTAGTTACAGTTAAACCAGGAAATCTTCAACTATTGTTACAATTTTTATTCAACCAGGTGGTTGACTATTATAATAAAATGAAATATATTCATCCAAACGGTTGAATGAATATGAATGAAAACAAATTATCTATGCTGCTAAAAGCGGTTAGCGATGTTACCCGGCGTTCATTGTTAACCCTGCTATGTCAGCAGGGCAAGACCCGGGTTACCGATCTGGCGCGTGTTTATGACCTGTCTTTGAACGCGGTTTCGAAGCACATCAAGGTATTGGAAAAAGCGCGACTGGTACAGCGTGAAACAATTGGCAGAACTCACTGGATAGTGGCTGATTTGACTCAGACCATCGAAATTGAAAATTGGTTTAAGTCGCTTAAATCTATCTGGGCACTACGCCTGGATTGTCTCGATGAACTGATGACCGGGGGAGATAAGAAACATGAATGATTTAATCTGTAAGGTAAATAAGGTGATCAATGCGCCGATAGAAAAAGTATTTGATGCCTGGCTAGACCCGCAGATTTTGTCTCGTTTCATGTTGCCGATGCCGGGAATGCCGCAGCCCAGAACTGAGGTTGATGCTCGCGAGGGAGGGCGCTTCACCATACACATGGAGGTTGGCGAGGAAATCATTCCGCATTCCGGAACTTACCTGCAACTGGATCGACCCAATCGTCTGGTGTTTTCCTGGGAGTCGCCGTTTTCCACCGATGGCAGTAGTGTGACTTTAGATTTTACCGCAGTGGATTCCAGTAATACCCGGATCGAGCTGACCCATGTTCGATTTATAAATGAAGAAACCCGTAACAATCATGAAGTCGGATGGGGAAATATCCTCAGTGTCTTAGACGAGATTTGTACAGGAGATTAATATGCAAATTCAAAATATAGTTTCCAAAGATGAGTGGTTGCAGGCGCGTAGAAAGCTACTACAGGAAGAAAAAGAATTCACCCGCTTAGGTGATCAACTGAGCCTTAAACGACGTCAACTGCCCTGGGTTAAGGTCGATAAAGAATATGCTTTCGAGGGTCTGGATGGAAAGCAAAGCTTGTCAGATCTGTTCGAGGACAAGAGCCAGCTAATCGTCTATCACTTCATGTACGGACCCGATTGGGAGGACGGCTGCCCGAGTTGCAGTTTCTGGGCAGATAATTTCAATGGTATCGATATCCATCTCAGGCATCGCGACGCAAATCTGGTGGTTATATCCAGGGCTGGTTTAGATACGTTGCAAACCTATAAAAAACGCATGGGTTGGGATTTTAAGTGGCTTTCATCACTTGGCAGTGACTTTAATTACGACTATCAGGTGTCATTCACCGCTGGTGAGATGGATAAGGGCGAGATGTTTTACAATTTCAAAGCCGGCAATTTCCCGGCCGATGAGGCCCCGGGTATTAGTATTTTTTACAAAAGCGATGATGGAGACGTGTTGCATACTTATTCCTGCTACGCGAGGGGCCTCGACATGCTTAACGGCGCGTATCATTACATGGATTTGTTACCAAAAGGGCGTGACGAGGATGATCTGGATTTCACCATGGCATGGCTTCGTCGGCATGATCAGTATGATGATTAATGGGCTTTCTATGATCGACTTCAGGCAAATTTGACTGCGGGAGGCAAGGCCTTATTTAAGGACTGTTCGATATCGAAGATATCTCAGGAATACCAGGCAGCCAATACCCGCTGCCAGATGTTTCAGGCTGTGTCCGCTGATCAAAGGTAACCATTCATATATCTGGCCGTCGAAGATTTCTAAAACTTTGGCGACTAAATACCAGCCGAGAAACCACCAGATTGCACGGTCTCCGGTGTATTTAGCTTCAAACATTAACAAGATCATTGGAATCATCAACATCGGTAAAAATTGCACCAGACCATAGGGGCGTAAATCTCCCTCACCCGCCAATTCGCTGTAATGCCAGTAGACTATCGATAAAACCCCGGCAATTATAAGCGGTAGAAACATTATTTTTGCGAATTTTAACGACAGTCGTTCGGCTAAAATAATGGTAAAAAACGACATGAATGCGATTGTCATCGGCAGTCGATCCCACACCAGGCTCTGGTTATCCGGCATCCAGTGATAATAGGCAGAGCCTGGCGCGATGGCCACCAGCGCTGCGAAAAACATAATATAAACCGTGTAAATGGAATCGATGACAAGCAGTGATCGGCGAGTGCAAAGCTGCATAAGGCCAATAATACCGATCAGGGCAAATAACAGGTTAGAGACCACATTCAACGTATTTGGGATATCGAAGTAAACACGTTGGTCAGCAAACTGGTGATATTGCGGATCTTGCGGTATGGGGTCAACAAAGCCGGTAGCAACCGTAATTATTGCCGTAATGACTGCCAGTAATGTAGCTTTCGAGGTAGTTGATATTGAGGTCATTTGATGCCTGACTGATGATTAGCGCAAGCCGATAGGAGTTGGCCTAGATCTTCTGTGCTGAAGTTGATGCCAAACTTGTTTCGTAATATTTTATTCAGACTGGCTCTGTGTTTTATTAGCATAATTATTTTAGCATAAAGGAGCTGTGGCATTGGCTCAAGGGGAGGGGCTATGTGGTGGAAAATTGGGCCATCTGCGTAATGCATCGTAGAACCGGGCAGTATCCTCGTGACTATCATTATTAGCCGAATAAGTTAGACCCTACAGGCAATCTCTCCAGTCAACCCGGCGGGGAACCATTATTAGTCGCTTTAAATGTGCTTGCACTTAGCCAGGCGCAGGATTGCCGGTCGACCATTTTTTGAAACGTTTTTTGCAATAGGCCAGTAGACTGGAGTAGTCGGGGAAATATAGCTCGAAGCCGTCTTCGGCTGGCGCGTCGTACTCGCAGAAATCATTCTCATGGGTACGACAGATGGTAGGACGGTCTGCGTAAATACCGCATCGCCCATCCATTTCAAGGTGGCTGCAAGGCGCATCGAACATCACAAACCAGCCATCTTCATCTTTATAGACACCGACCTTGCGATGCGAGACCTGCCAGAGCAGGATTTCGAAATCGTATTTCGAACGTGGTACGTCAATCTGCTGGGTGACATAGGTGCAGCAGGTCGAATTAGTGCAGCGATCACATTTATTAGCGCCGCTTATTTCAGATCCAATTTCTATTTTCGGAAAAGCGAGATTATTCATATTTAGTTTCTCAACCAGTCTCTCGTATACAGGTAGTAATTACTAAGTCGCGCTTCTGCACTATCTGCCTCAGGTTGGTAGTTGTATTGCCAGTTTACTATCGGCGGAAGCGACATCAAGATTGAGTCGGTGTGCCCAGCACCCGTATCGCCAGTCCGGTCATCGCTGGTGTATTCTGATGGTCTCGCCGGTAATGAGCGATTTTATCTCACTGGCTCTATTTGTGCCGGTGCTGAAACCGGTGACTATGTAGTCAAGTTCCTCTCCGAACTGCCGGTGCGCCTGCAGGGCGTTACGAATAGTCGAACGACGATGCCGGTTAGCACTGGTGGAAACAAGCGGAGAATGCAATTTGCTGCATATCGCATCAATAAAAGGGTGATTGCTAATGCGCACCGCCACGGTGGAAAAGTCTCCCCTTAGCCAAACTGGGCAGTTGCTCGCAGCGGGAACCAGCCAGGTGGTCGGATGCCGGGTATTCTGGTTGATCAAGTCAGTCTGTGCCGCGGATAAGTTCGAGTCTATGTAGGGTGCGCAAAACTCTATCCGTGAGGAAAGCAATATCAGTCCTTTATTGACTGGTCGTTGTTTAATGTTGAGGATTCTAATGACGCTGGAAGCCAACATGGGGTGGCAACCGAATCCCCAGATGGTATCCGTGGGATAAGCAATGACCGCACCGTTCTCGATTGCTTTAATCAGTCGGTTGATCGACCAGGGAGACATGGCGCTAGTTTTAGATCAGGATGAGGTATCGGCTGTGTTTTTCGCCGTGGTTTTCTTTTTAGCGGCTTTCTTTTTGGTCGATTTCTTCACTGTCTTTTTTTTCACCGCCGTCTTCTTTTTGGCAGCCTTTTTACGACGTGATTTGGGCAGCGGTGCTTTTTCAATTAATTCCTGGCAAACTTCGAGTGTCAGGGTTTCTGGATCTTCTACATCCTTGGGTATTCGGGCATTTTTTACGCCGTCGGTAATGTAAGGACCGTATCTACCGCGCAATATTTTGATATCAGTGCCTGGAAAAACTTTGATTTCGCGGTTGGCGTCGAATTCTTTCTTTTCACGCACCAGTTCGAGCGCTCTTTCCAGCGTCAGGGTGAAGGGATCATCTCCCTCTTTGACATTTAGTGATACATATTTGCTGTCGTATTTTACATAGGGACCGAAACGACCAATGTTGGTTGATATTGCTTCGCCTTCCGGTGAGGTGCCAAGTTCTCTGGGTAATTTGAAAAGCTCCAGTGCATCCTCTAGTGTAATAGTGTCCATTTTCTGGCCCGGCCTTAGTCCGGCAAAGCGCGGTTTGTCTTCATCCTCGCGGGTTCCAATTTGAACGAAGGGCCCATAGCGCCCCATTCGTACCGTAATTGGTTTGCCAGTTTTTTCGTCGGTACCGAGTTGGCGTGATTGAATTGCTTCATCGCGACTGACGGTTTCCATTTTTTCGTCGACCAGGCTTTTGAAAGTGCCCCAGAAATCTTGCATCAGGGGGAGCCAATCTTTCTCACCACGCGATATTTCGTCGAGCGCATCCTCGAGTTGTGCGGTGAAGTCATAATCCACGTACTGGGGGAAATGCTGAATCAGAAAACGCGCGACCACGCGTCCAACATCGGTTGGGTGAAAGCGTTTATTCTCCAGCTCAACGTATTCACGATCAAGCAGGGTGGTAATTATCGAGGCATAAGTCGAAGGTCGGCCGATACCGTATTCTTCCAGGGTTTTGACCAGCGTTGCCTCGCTATAGCGTGGTGGTGGTTCGGTGAAATGCTGCTCAAGCCTGATCTGTTTTAAATCAACCTGGTCACCCTGTTTCAGTGGCGGCAGGATATTTTCTTTGCTGTCATCCGCCTTATTATCGTCTCGTCCCTCTGTATATACGCGCATGAAACCCGGGTCGCGAATCGTTGACCCCGTAGCGCGGAAAAGGTTATCGCTGCCGCAGGCGAGGTCGACACTGACAGTATCGATGGTCGCATGGATCATCTGGCAGGCGACGGTTCGCTTCCAGATCAGACTATATAACCGATATTCGTCGTCGCCGAGGTGGGATTTGATCCGCTCGGGTTCGTTCATCGCGCTGGTAGGGCGTATCGCCTCGTGGGCTTCCTGCGCGTTTTTCGCCTTGGTTTTATAGAACCGGGGCTCTTCAGGGAGCGTGCTTTCGCCAAATTTTTGTGCGATCAGTGATCGAATGTCAGTGAGTGCATCGTTTGACAGGGTTACCGAATCGGTACGCATATAGGAAATCAATCCCACCTGGCCCGAGCCTATATCGATACCTTCGTAAAGGCGTTGAGCGGTGCGCATGGTTTTTTGCGCGCCAAATCCGAGCTTACGTGAAGCTTCCTGTTGCAGTGTTGAAGTCGTGAAGGGTGGAGCCGGGTTGCGCTTACGTTGTTTTTTCTCGACCTGATGGACGCGAAGCATGCCTTGTGCTGCATCACTCAGAATGCGATGTGCATCCTGGGCATCGCGGTCATTGGTAATACTGAACTGTTTAACTTTTTCACCCTGTAAACGGGTAAGTTTGGCTGCGAACTTTTGATTTTCAAATTCGTTATCGGCTTCGATAGTCCAGTATTCCTGTGCCTGAAAGGCTTCGATTTCGAGTTCGCGCTCGACAATCATACGCAGCGCCGGGCTTTGCACGCGACCGGCAGATAAACCGCGACGAATTTTGCGCCATAATAACGGTGATAGATTAAATCCTACCAGATAGTCTAGCGCGCGCCGGGCTTGCTGGGCATTCACCAGGTCCAGGGTAATTTCACCTGGATTACTGACCGCATCGGAAACAGCCTGACGCGTTATTTCGTGAAACGAGACACGGTAGGCGCGCTTGTTTTTCATCAGATTTTTTTCTTTTAACAACTCGAACAGATGCCAGGCGATCGCTTCACCTTCACGGTCCGGATCAGTCGCCAGATACAGTGAGTCGGCTTTTCGCAATTCTTTCTTGATATTGTTGATGTGCTTTTCGTTACGCTCGACAACGCTATAATTGATCTTGAAATTATTGTCGGTTTCGACTGCACCTTCCTTGGGTATCAGATCACGCACGTGGCCATAAGAGGCGAGAACCTTAAAATCCTTGCCCAGGTATTTTTCTATAGTTTTTGCTTTAGCAGGCGATTCGACGATGACAAGATTTCTGGCCATTGATTACTAGGGTCTAGAGGTTGAAATTATTAGCGGCGATTGAAGAAGCAAAGTTCTTCAATGAAATATCGCTGGCTGGTCGGCAAATACAATATCTTCATAATGCATCAGCGTGTTTTCATCATGCTCTTCGGCGCTGTTGAACAACACCATCATTACCACCCATTTGAGCTCCTCGACATCGACTTCAGAGCTGGCCTCAAGAGCCATAACGCGGTTAATCACGAGTTCGCGTAAATTCGGCGTCAATACGCCCGACTGTTCCAGAAATAGCAGGAAACCCAGTGCGTTATCGGCCAGGCGCTGTGTTTCCTCAGGCACATAAATCCTTGTGGCCTGGGGCGATTGATTGATTTCCGGGGTATCTTCGTCGAATGCCAGACCGTCCAGCCATTCGAAAGCCTTGTCGATTTCGGCACTGTCAAAGCCTGCGGCGCGCAGGTCTGCATCAATGCCATCCCGGTCTTCGGGCAGGCTGTCATCCTGATCAATATAGCTGGAAAATATGTACATCAAAACGTCTATTACGCCTTCTTTCATGTATGCCTCATTTAAATCCTGACGAAACAGCCGCCTGGTGCCGATTGAATTAGGTTGTTTAGTTCAAGTAATAATAGCATGGATGAAAGCTTGTCGATGGTCAAGCCGCTGCGCTCAACCAGGGTGTCGGGAGATACTGGATCATAACCAATAGAATCCAGTAATTGAATGGTCCCCTGGTCTAGTTGGCTATCACTGTTATCGTTCGTAGCTTGCTGTTGCTCCAGGATAAAGCCCAGCAGGCTGCCGAGTTCTTCAATGATATCGGAAGCCTGGTCAACCAGTTTTGCACCTTCTCGAATTAACTGATGGCAGCCTTTGGCCTGCGGGTTGTGAATAGATCCGGGGACGGCAAACACTTCTCGCCCCTGTTCAACCGCCTGGTGGGCGGTAATTAATGACCCACTGCGCCGTGTGGCCTCGACTACCAGTGTAGCGATGCACAATCCGCTGATAATGCGGTTGCGCCGGGGAAAATTCGCACTTTGTGGATCGGTGCCGAGCGGAAACTCGGTTACCAGTAACCCGTGCTCGTGTATATCGTAAGCCATTTGGCGATTACTCGACGGATAAATGCGGTCGAGTCCGGTGCCGGTGACTGCAATGGTGTTGCCACCGCATGACAGGGCGCCCTTGTGCGCCTGAGTATCTATTCCTGTTGCCATGCCACTGGTGATGG
The DNA here is from genome assembly GCA_965370015.1 of uncultured bacterium. Taxonomy (GTDB): domain Bacteria; phylum Pseudomonadota; class Gammaproteobacteria. The sequence goes on from CBDUSZ010000004.1 coordinate 10,470, forward strand.
TGAGGCCGGATTGAGCTAGAAAGCGAGCGAACTCCATAGCGGTTTTAGCCCCTCCCGGTGTGCAATTGCGACTTCCCACGATTGCAATTTGCGGAAGTTCGAGCAACTCAATGTTACCACTAGCGTAAAGTAATGGTGGGAAATCCACAGTTTGTTTCAGCAAGGAAGGGTAGGCATCGTCATCAAAACAAATAAGATGATTGCCAGCCTGCTCGGCCCACTCGAGTTCTTGATCGACTAAATCTCGGTTGGGATTCAGAATTTGCTCAATTTGTCGTTGTTTCAGTCCGGCTGCCTGCAGGTCGCTACGGCTGGTATTAAGGATTTGATTGAAATTACCTTCGAACCGTTCGCTCAGTTTGATAAGCGAAACTCGACCCAGTCCGAAGATGTGATGAAGGGTGAGAAAACTGGCAAGCTGATCCTTTTGCATGGTAAATCCGGAAACGCTGTTAGTGGTACAGATTGCATCATACCATTAGGCTCAGGTTTAATTTTAACAAATTTTAGTCGAGTGATTAGCTAACAATACTGGGGCAGGTTTCAGAATTTCTGAACCTCCCGTGGCCTGTCGGGCCGGGGCTATCGTGGCAATTTGTACCGGACGTATGGCAGCAGAACATCGACACACCGGGTGCCCCCATACAATGCCGAGCAATCGTAACCGCCTGGCTTAACGCTAGATCCGGCAGACTCCTCCTAGGGGGATTCGACGTAATCCGTAACAACTATCGGGCGCAGAGCTTCCATTACCAGCGCATAGCTCATTTTTTCAAATGAGCGGATAATCATAATCAATCCTATTCGCTCGTCGGGCAATTTCACCCGGAAGTTTGGGTCTTCTTCGGCAAGGTCGGGTATGACTTCACCAGGGCGTTTGATTTGTAGCAAATTACCGGTTTCAATACCATTGCGTGATCCGAGATTTATCGCAATAGTTTGATACTGACCCAGCATGGATATCGCATCCAGTAGCGAAATGACTTCACCTCGTACTTTGGTGGCTGGTGGTTTCGGAAAAAAATCGCGCTCAAAATTGGTGTTATCGAGCGGTATTATCCGATCGTCACGTAAAATTTCTCGCTCTGAATTAGTCACCAGCACAGTCGCGGGATCGCCGCCTTTTAATAACTTGGTTTCGCCGACATAAATGGCTTCGTATCCAAGCAATTCTTCAGTGGCGGGATCGTAGAGCGCTTTGTTTGGTCTGAAAATTTGGTAACGACCATTACCGGAAGTGGTATTCAGTTTACGCACATATAGGCGATCATCAATACTGTTAATCAAATGAGCGTCTACGCTGGATAGAATATAGGCTGCATTGTTGAGTTCCTCTTCGTCAATAATGAGTGGGCGGGATAATAGATGACGGATAGAGTCAATGGGTATCGAAGGTATGTTCGCGTCGATAGAATGTGTTCGTACCCGGGGCGACAGCTTAACAACTTTCAATCCTGAAGCGCCGCCAACCGACAGTATTTTACCATCTTCACCGCGTCGTACAATTTGCACGCGTTTTTCTCCACCAACATAGATAATCGCCAGTATGTCACCCGGATAAATCAGGTGAGGGTTTTCAATCTGCGGGTTTTTGAACCAGATTTCCGGCCAATGCCAGGGATCACGTAAAAATACCGAGGAAATATCCCATAAAGTGTCGCCTTTTTGTACAATATAGCTTTCCGGGTATTCGGGTTCGTAGATTATTGATTGAGAAGGCTCCGGTTCAGGGATTATTGCCTTTACAGTATTCGCCTTTGACGTTGATTCAGGTGCTTCCACGATTGCAAATGGTGGTGTTTGGCTGGTGCAGGCGATTAATAGCAACAAACCTGAGAGTAGGAGCAAACTTTTCATTAGCTGTCTATTGGCGTTGTTAAGCATAAAAAACCTTAAATATGCGATATTAGTAAGTCGATTGTAGCTGAAAATTGTTCGACTACAACTTTTTAATGACTAAGATTCTAATATAATCATTAACTTGGAACAACTATTTACAAACTTTCTCAAGTTATAAAACATGGCTTTATTAAATATTTTACATTTTCCGGACCCAAAGCTTCGCACTGTTGCGCGACCGGTCACCGAATTCGACGATAAACTGAAGAAACTGGTCAGTGATATGTTCGAAACTATGTATGAAGCGCCGGGTATCGGGCTGGCAGCAACCCAGGTTGACCAGCATATTCGGTTATTGGTTATGGACGTGTCAGAAGAGCGTAATGAGCCAAGATGCCTGATTAACCCGGAGATACTGCAGGCTGATGGTGAGCAGGATTCCGATGAAGGTTGTCTGTCGGTGCCTGGATTTTACGAAATGGTGACCCGCGCGGAACATATTCGTATCAGGGCGTACGACGTGGAGGGTAAAATTATTGAATTCGAGTCGGAAGCTATTGAAGCAGTGTGTATCCAGCATGAAATGGATCATTTGGAGGGTAAACTGTTTGTCGATTACCTGTCTACGTTGAAGCGGAACCGGATACGCAAAAAACTGCTCAAGCAAAAAAAGCTGGATGCTTCGAGTTAGGCTACCTGTAACTAAAAGATGTTAAAAATAATTTATGCTGGCACTCCCGAATTTGCAGTTTCGGCGCTCGAGTTGCTGTTGCAATCTGAGCATCAAGTTGTTGCGGTATATACCCAGCCCGACCGGCCGGCTGGTCGCGGCCGGAAGCTATTGCAAAGTCCAGTCAAGGCATGTGCGCTGGCTCATGATATCCCGGTGTTTCAGCCCCGATCATTTAAAAACGATTCGGAATTAACGCGCCTTGCTGACCTTAATGCCGATTTAATGGTGGTAGCGGCCTACGGGCTGTTATTACCCGCGGCCATTCTCGAGGCCCCGCGCCTGGGCTGCATCAATATTCATGCATCGCTGCTGCCCAGATGGCGGGGCGCGGCCCCGATACAGCGAGCCATTTTGGCTGCTGACGAGGTGTCTGGTATTACCATTATGCAAATGGATCGTGGGCTGGATACGGGCAATATACTGGCCGCGGTGTGTTTGCCAATTTTAGCCGAATGGACATCGGCCGATTTGCATGATCATTTGAAGCTGCTGGGCGCTGAATTGTTAATGAAGACATTGATTCAGATCGAATCGAATGGATCTGGCGGGCAACCTCAAGATGACACAAGGGCAACCTATGCACACAGACTCGAAAAAACCGTTGCTCAAATAGACTGGCACAAAGATGCAGAAATAATAAAACGCGAAACCAGGGCCTACGTCCCCTGGCCAGTCAGCTTTACTTATCTGGATGACAAGATGCTAAGAGTGTGGCGCGCTGAAATTGATACTTCACACCGTCAAGATACCCCGGGAAAAATTATTGAGCATAATCGAAACGGCCTGTTTGTTAGTTGTAAAAACTCGGTATTGCAGATTACCGAACTTCAGTTTGCGGGCAAAAAACGTTTAACTGCGGCCGATGTATTAAATGCAAAGAATCTGACGGGTATGCATTTTGACTAAGGAAAGGCTTTCCAGCCCCAGATGGCTGGCGCTTAAAACACTGTTAATGGTTTTACGCGAGGGTAAGTCTCTGGATGCAGCCAGTGAGATCATAATTTCCGAATTTGCTGAATGCGACGCGCGTGATTTGCCGTTTTATCAGGAGTTGATCAGGGGTACCTGTCGCTGGTTTTTAGCGCTCCGGCTGATAATAACTCCCTATCTGCGCAAGCCATTCAAAGTAAAAGATCTCGACCTCGAGATTATTTTGATCATGGGGCTGTATCAAATTTTATTTATGCGCGTTGACGATCATGCAGCCGTCAACGAATCGGTAAAGCTTGTACATCGATTAAAAAAAGACTGGGCCAGGGGCCTTGTGAATGCAGTGTTACGCCAGCTGATCAGGGATGGTATCGACATTCAACCAGGACAGCATTTGGCTTCCTATCCCGAGTGGATGCAGGAAAAATTTTCTCTGGACTGGCCGCAACATTGCCGCGACATTGCACAGGCAGGAAATGATCGGGCGCCATTAACCCTGCGCGTGGACTTGCGCCGCTATACGCCCCAGGCAATTATTGAAATCTTGCTGGAACAGCGCATCAATGCGACCCCGCACCGAATAGTCAATTCGGCAATTACGCTCGAAAAGCCCTGCGATGTGACAAAACTTGAGGTATTTAACAAGGGGCTAGTCAGCGTGCAGGACGCTGCTGCGCAGTTGGCGGCGGGCATACTGGATTGCCGATCCGGGATGCGAGTGCTGGATGCTTGCGCCGCGCCTGGGGGTAAAACTGCCCACTTGTTACAATATAGTGATGACCTCGACCTGGTTGCGCTGGATATTGATGCTATACGCCTGACCAGGATCGAGCAGAATTTAGCGCGTATCGGTCGGCGTGCCCGGTTGCTGTGTGGCGATGCTGGGAATCCTACAACCTGGCACGATGGCAAAAGGTTTGATCGAATACTCGCCGATGTACCCTGTTCCGGCAGCGGCGTGATACGACGCCATCCTGACATTAAATTATTACGCCGTGCCAGCGATATTGCGCAGTTGGTAAACCAGCAAAAAAAAATTCTCAGTGCCTTATGGCCCTTGCTGAAACCCGGCGGTCTCCTGCTCTACAGCACATGTTCTATATTTAAAGATGAGAATGAACGGCAAATGGAATGGTTTGTCGAAAACCATGATAAGTGTGCGGAAAGATCACTGAAATCAGTACAATGGGGTGAAGAATGTTCATTTGGACGGCAAATCCTGCCTGGAGAACATAATATGGATGGATTTTTCTATGCCTGTATGCAAAAAAGTGACGGCTAGCGAAAATTAATGCAAATGATAGTGCTTCAAAAATTTGTTGCTGCGAATGTACCTGGCTATAGCATTCGCATAGTGCAACTCGGCGCTGTTGCTGTATTGCTGTTTTTTATGCCGTTATTCGCCGCCGAAGACGGAGTCGCATTTCAAATACAAAGTGCCGATTTTAGCTTGAACGAAACTATGCTTGAGCTCAATTCTGAGATAGAAATAGAACTACCTGCATACATCAGTGTCGCCATCGAACAGGGTTTTGCGGTGCCACTGATGTTTGAAGTTGAAATCTACTCGCTCAAAAAATACTGGCCGGATAAGAAAATCGTTGCCCTCAAGCAACAATTTCAGCTGCATTACTTACCCATGCTCAGCTCGTATGTGATTTCAGATTTGAATGCGGGACAGCGATACTATTTCGATCGCCTCAACCAGGCGGTGGGTTACCTGGAAGTAGTTCACAATTACCCGATGCTGGATATTAATAATATTAGCGACAACCGAAGGTTTTACGCACGCTTGCGCTTTGGTATCGATAACGATGAATTGCCCTTACCCCTGAAATCCAGCTATTTGTGGGACAACGATTGGGGCTTGAGAAGCGACTGGTACGAGTGGGACATCGAGAAAGCGAATTATGAATAGCACGATCCGCAATTCGGCGTCGATTATAGCGCTGGTAATCCTGCTCGTGGTTTCGCTTTATTTAATTAGCGATGCAACTTCCAATTCGGCTAGTTTTGGAAAGTATTACAACTGGTTAATCTTTTTCAACGTGGTCGGCCTGATCGGTTTACTGGTCCTGATCATTCATAATATATTCAAACTGATAGTTCAGTATCGCCTGAAAACGATTGGTTCTCGGCTGACCGCACGGATGATCGGTGTGTTCGTATTATTGACGATTATCCCTGTCAGTATTGTTTACTATTTTTCACTCAGCTTCCTGCACCGAAGTATCGACAGCTGGTTCGACGTGGGCATTGAGACAGCTCTGGAGAATTCACTGCAACTGGGGCGTAGCGCAGTTGACTTACGCAAACTTGAAGCACTGCGGAAAACGCGCCAGATTGCTGTTGAAATTTCGGAATTAGACGATGAAATTTTGTTCGTATATCTCGATGAAGCGCGTAGTCAGCATAGTGCCAACGAGCTGACTCTGGTTAATCACGATCAGTCCATTATCGCCTCCAGTGGAATCGATTCCACGGAATTGCCTACCGCGCTGTCTCTGACCGATGTCGGAGAACTTGATGCCGAGAGCCACTACCTGCGGCTGGAAGAAAATTCCGCCTATGGGCTGTCGATTCGTATCGCCGTACTAGTGCAAAGCTTGGATGCGACTGAAAAATCGAAAACCCTGCAGGCTTTATTTCCACTTACGGATCGTTTAAACGAACTTACTCTGGGCGTGCAGGCTGCATTTGATCAATATAAAGAGTTGGCGGTATTGCGAAACCCACTAAAAACCAGCTTTACACTGGCACTGTCACTGATCTGGCTACTCAGTGTGCTATCAGCTATCTGGATCGCTTTTGTTGCCGCGCGCAAGTTGGTATCACCGATTAATGATCTGGTAGAGGGAACAAAATCGGTAGCAGCCGGTGATTATGAAAGGCAGCTCGAAGTGTCGGGTGATGACGAATTGGGGTTTTTGTTGCGTTCTTTCAACGCCATGACGCGCCAGATATCGCGCACGCGTGCTATTGCTGAGCAGAGTCAGTTAATGGAGGCAATGCAAAAAAATTACCTCGAATCGGTGATGGAGCATATCACCTCAGGGGTATTAACCATCGATGAAAGCGGTTTTATTAAAAGTGGCAATCCAGCCGCCTGTTCAATTTTCGGTCTTCAGCCGTATCTTTTCACTGAGATTTATATAGCCGATGTGGTACGTGAATACCCGATGATGCAACCCTTTTATGAAGCGGTACAAAAGCATATGGCAAGCGAGATTGACTGGCAGGAAGAGGTGATGGTTTTTGGTCAAAGTGGGAGGAAAATTCTGCGTGTACGCGGTGCTACGCTTAAATCCCAGTCTGAGAACCGAAAAGAGCAGGTAATAGTAGTCGACGATCTAACCGAATTAATTCAGGCGCAGAAAAATTCGGCCTGGAGTGAAATGGCGCGACGCATGGCGCACGAAATTAAAAACCCGCTGACGCCGATTCAATTATCCGCCGAGCGATTGCAGCGTAAACTGAGCAATGAGGTAAAGGGCGACAAACGACTGATGCTTAATCGGTATACGCACACCATCGTACAGCAGGTCGAGGCGATGAAAACAATGGTAAATGCGTTCACTGAATATGCCCGGTCGCCCTCGCAAAGGTCTGAGTCGTTAAATTTGAACGATATACTCGAAGAGGTTACAACGCTATATGATGAAAATCACACCGATGTGACTATCGAACTTGAGCTGGATCCCAAGGTACCTCTGATCAATGCCGATGCCGTACGATTACGTCAGTTGGTACATAATTTAGTAAAAAATAGCCTTGAAGTTATCAAAACTGATGGTTGGATTAAATTGAGCACCCGCTGTATACGGGAGCTCGGTGTGCAGTACATTGATCTGGTGGTCGAAGATAGTGGTGATGGTATCGCGGATGAGGTCGCAGATAACCTGTTCGATCCCTATGTGACTACCAAAACTACCGGAAGCGGACTCGGTTTAGCAGTCGTAAAGAAAATCGTTGACGAGCATAATGGTGTAGTATGGGTTGAAAAGGGCGAGCAGGGCGGGGCTCGTTTTATTTTACGACTACCGGTAATTTCACAGGTGAATGATAGTATGGACCTCGCAGAAAACACTAATAACAGCGTGGATATGATGCCATGAGTGCCAGGATTCTAGTGGTTGACGACGAGCCCGACATCAGGTTTTTGCTAAAAGATATACTTGAGGATGAAGGCTATATTGTCGATATTGCGGAACACGCCAAAGCCGCTAATGAAATTCGGCGATCAATCACGCCCGACCTGGTGCTGTTAGACATCTGGATGCCGGAAATAGATGGTGTCACGTTGCTGAAAGAATGGAAATCGTCGGCTAGTGATCATTGTCCGGTAGTGATGATGTCTGGACATGGTACCGTAGAAACGGCGGTTGAGGCGACGCGGTTAGGTGCCTACGACTTTGTCGAAAAACCACTTTCCATGGCTAAATTGCTGAACACCGTTAAAGCCGCACTATCCAGCACGGGACAATCATTGCAGCAGGAATTACGCAATAAAAACGAAGAGCCGGTGGGCGCCAGCCAAATCGTGTCCCAGTTAAAACAGAAAATTCAGGCCCTGCAATACTCGAATACTACTCTATTCTTTACCGGGGCCAATGGCAGTGGCCGAAAAATTTGGGCATCTTATCTAAGTCGGTTATCGCATCCGGATGTGGCGATGCAATCTCTCGATACGCACACAGGAATCTCGCGCTCACTGCCTTTAACGGCCAACTTGTATATCGAGGAAATTGCCGATCTGGATATGGATCAGCAATTATGGCTATGTGATGCTATCCAGCAAGATAATAACGATTCCCGTTATCGTTTCATCATCTCTAGCCGGTTCGACTATTCCCAGCTGATCGATGATGAGCGGGTATTATTGACGCTTGCCGAATCCTGGCAGGAAGCGATTCGCATACCCTCGTTAAATGAGCACCTGGAGGATATTCCTGAACTACTCGAATACTATGTCAACTGGTATAGCCAACACGAACAGCTGCCCTACAGACATTTTGGTGTTGCAGCGCAGAACTTGTTGCGTAATCATCGCTGGGGTGGAGAGATATCACAGTTAAAGCAGTTCGTAAAAATCGTGTTGGGCCATAGTGATAATGAAGCAATTGAACTTGCGGAGATTCGGCAGCTATTGCAAAAGAGCGATCAAGCCTATCTGTCAGGTAGTGAAAATACATTCCAGTTGACGATCGATCTCGATATGAATTTACGCGAAGCGAGAGAGGCATTTGAGCGTGAATTTTTGTCCAGACAACTTACTTTGTGTGATAACAATATTACCAGGCTGGCGAAACGCGTCGGGCAGGAAAGAACCAATTTGTATCGCAAGCTGAAATCGCTTGGTCTGCATAACAAGAAACAATCCTGAGTTTAGATACGATATGAACATTATTATATTGGGTGCCGGCCAGGTCGGCTCTTCGGTAGCGGCCGAACTCGCCAGGGAAGAAAGCAACGAAATTACCGTCATCGATATCGATCAGGGGATTTTGTCTGAACTACAGGAGCGCCTCGATTTACGTACCATATGCGGTAACGGATCTTATCCGAATATGCTCGAATCAGCCGGTGCAGACGATGCGGACATGTTGATCGCATTGACCAATAGTGACGAAATTAACATGGTAGCCTGCCAGATCGCTTCGTCGTTATTCCATACACCAACCAAAATTGCGCGTATTCGTTCAGTTGAATATTTACGCAATCCCGCTTTGTTCACACCGGAATCGATTCCGGTTGATGTGTTAATCAGTCCCGAGTCACTTGTCACCGATTACCTCTATCATTTAATTGAACACCCCAGTGCTCTGCAGGTCCTTGATTTTGCAGGCGGAAAAGTACAGTTGGTCGCCGTTAAGGCATATCACGATGGTCCTCTGGTTGGCCATGCGCTGAAAACTATGAAGCAGCATGTACCGGGCGTCGATATGCGAGTAGCAGCAATCTTTCGCGACGAGAAATCGATTTTGCCTTCTGCGGAATATATCGTCGAAGCTGATGATGAGGTATTTTTTATCGCGGCCCGAAAGCATATTCCGACAGTAATATCTGAACTGCGAAAACTCGACAAACCGATCAAACGTGTGATGCTCGCCGGCGGCGGAAATATTGGTGGTCAATTAGCATCGCGGCTGGAAAAAGATTACCAGGTGAAGATTATCGAGACCAATCCGGTTAGAGCCAGGCAATTGTCCGGGATGCTGGATTCTTCTATCGTGTTGCTCGGAGATGCGGCAAATCCTGATCTGTTAATGGAAGAGAATATCGAATGTATGGATGTATTTTGTGCATTAACCAATGATGATGAGGCTAATATATTGTCGGCAATGCTGGCTAAACGCATGGGCGCGAAGAAAGTAATGTCGCTAATCAACCGCTCAGCTTACGTCGATCTGGTAGAGAGTGGATTGATCGACATAGCAATTTCCCCGCATCAGGTGACGATGGGTGCTTTGCTCGCCCATATCCGCCGCGGTGACGTGGTGGCGGTACATACATTGCGCAGAGGGTCTGCCGAGGCAATCGAGGCCATCGCGCACGGCGACAAGGATTCGTCAAAGGTTATCGGGCGTTCGATTGAGCAGATTAAGTTACCGGCTGGTACTACCATCAGTGCCGTCGTGCGGGGCGATCAGGTTATTATCGCTCATCATGATACCGTGATCGAAACGGAAGACCATGTCATCCTGTTTTTGACCGACAAAAAGAAAATTGCCGACGTCGAACGATTGTTTCAGGTCGGCCTTACCTACTTTTAGGGCTTAAACTCACTCATGCAATTGTTGGTTATTCAACGTATTCTCGGCTTATTGCTGATGATTTTTAGCAGCACGCTCCTGCCCCCGGTATTTATCGGTATGTACTATGCAGACGGTGCGGTGCAGCCATTTGTCGAGGCGTTTGTGCTCACCCTGACGTTCGGTTTCTTACTTTATTTGCCAGTTTATAATCAGAAAAAAGAGCTACGTTTACGGGACGGTTTCCTGGTTGTCGTATTGATCTGGGGCGTACTTGGCATCGTCGGTGGTTTGCCGCTGTATTTATCCGGCATCTCCGATATTTCGGTAACCGATGCGGTATTTGAGTCGATTTCGGGGCTCACCACAACCGGTGCTACGGTGATTACCGACATCGATAATTTGCCCCATGCATTGCTATTTTATCGGCAGGAGCTGCAGTGGCTCGGGGGCATGGGCATCATCGTTCTGGCTGTCGCCGTATTGCCGATGTTAGGTATTGGCGGCATGCAATTGTTTCGCGCCGAAACACCGGGGCCAGTCAAGGACAATAAGCTGACGCCACGCATAACCGAAACCGCAAAGGCGCTGTGGTACATCTACCTGGGCTTGACTATAAGCTGTGGTCTGGCTTACTGGATTGCCGGAATGTCATTGTTTGACGCAATCGCGCACGCATTCTCAACTGTCGCAATAGGTGGTTTTTCGACCCACGACGCGAGCATTGGTTATTTTGATAACACTGCGATTGAATTAATCGCGGTAGTATTCATGTTGCTTTCCGGAGTTAATTTTGCGCTACACTTTGTTGCGATACGGCGCCGCTCCGTGCTTCCTTATTTGCGTGATGCGGAATTCAAAACCTATTTTTACGTGCTGGCAGTCGTCAGCGTCGTTACCATCGGTTATTTACAACTGACCAAGACATTTCCCTCCACTACCGAGTCTATCATCGAGGGCTTGTTTCAAGTGGTATCCATCGGCACCACGACTGGCTTTACCACTGCCGAATATTATAGCTGGCCCGGGTTTTTGCCGGTATTACTGTTGTATGTGAGTTTTATTGGCGGTTGCTCCGGATCTACCGGCGGCGGAATCAAGGTCATCCGTATTCTGTTACTGGTAAAGCAGGGCGCGAGAGAATTGAAGCGTCTCATCCACCCGAGTGCAGAGATTGTTGTCAAGATAGGGCACAAGCTGTTGCCAGAAAATGTGATTCAGGCAGTCTGGGGGTTTTTCGCGGCTTATCTGGCCATCTCGGCGCTAATGATTTTGTTGCTAATGGCCACAGGTCTCGATCAGGAAACTGCATTTTCGGCGGTTGCGGCCTGTCTCAATAATCTGGGCCCGGGTCTGGGGGAAGTTGGCCAGAATTTTGCCTCGATCAACGATGTCGCGAAGTGGATATTGGTGTTGGCGATGCTGCTGGGCAGACTTGAGATATTCACTTTGCTGGTGCTTTTTACCCCTGCTTTCTGGAAAAAGTAAAACAGCAATGAAGACCAGGCAAATCTCGTCAGACCCTGCTTTCGATAAGCAATACAGGAAACTTCGCTCACTGGTCGGTCGGGCTGTGGTCGATTTTAATATGATCGAAGACGGCGATTTGATTATGGTTTGCATATCGGGTGGAGCTGATAGCTACACGATGCTCGATATGCTAATCGGCTTACAGCAGGCTGCGCCGATTCAATTCGAATTGATCGCGGTGAATCTGGATCAGAAACAGCCCGGATTCCCTGCAGAAATCCTGCCGAATTATCTGCAATCTATCGGCATCGACTACCATGTCGTCGAGGAAGACACCTATAGTATCGTTAAACAACTGATTCCCGAGGGTAAAACCACCTGTTCACTGTGTTCGCGCCTGCGCCGCGGTGTACTCTACAAAACCGCACAGAAAATTGGCGCCAGCAAAATTGCATTGGGTCACCATGCGGACGATATAGTGGAAACCGCATTTTTAAACATGTTTTACAATGGGCGACTAAAATCGATGCCGGCAAAACTAGTCAGTGATGATAAAAAAAATATTGTTATTCGACCACTCGCCTATGCCCGCGAGCAGCTGATCAAGCAATATGCCGATTCGAGAGCTTTCCCGATCATTCCCTGCAATCTTTGTGGTTCACAGGAAAATTTGCAACGTCAATCAGTAAAAGCCTTACTTCAGCAATGGGACCAACAACATCCTGGCAGGGTACAAAATATTTTTAATGCATTGTGTCGGATAACACCTTCACATTTACTCGATCGGGAACTATTTGATTTTGAAAATTTGACTATTTAAGAACCCTCTGATCAATACATCCTAAATGGCCAAAGGACGATAAACGAAAAATGTAATTTTCGTTTATACCACTCAATCAATGCCTGACAGGCATCGACTTAGGTGGCACATGACCCATATGGATGTGGGAAATGCAGTTTTAGCAGGAGTAAAAAACTGCCCATGTACCACAGAAACTCTGAATAAATCAGAGTTTCCTTAAGTGGTGCTGATAATTTTTGCGAGGTCGATATTTATGTGTGGCCAAAGGAGAGCATTGCATCGGCAACTTTAACAAAGCCTGCGATGTTTGCGCCGGCGAGATAGTCGACGTGGTTCTTGCTTTCACCGAATTCAACGCAGCTGTCGTGTATCGTACGCATTGTATCTTTGAGTAATTTTTCCAGGTCGTTTTCGCTCCATGAGATACGAGCACTGTTTTGACTCATCTCCAGTCCTGAAACGGCCACGCCCCCGGCATTGGCGGCCTTGCTCGGTGCGTATAAGATCTTCGCGTTCTGGAACGCATGAATGCCAGCGAGTTCAGTGGGCATATTGGCTCCCTCTGATACGCCTATACAGCCATTCTTCAGTAAGGTCCTGGCTTCCTCTTCATTGATTTCATTTTGGGTCGCGCAGGGCAGGGCGATGTCACAGGGAACATTCCACGGGCGACCCTGATGAAATGTAGCGGAAGAGTATTCGTCAGCGTATTCCTTGATTCGACCGCGGCGCACCTGTTTGAGATCGATAATGTAGGATAACTTATCGGGGTCGATGCCTCCGGGGTCGTGTATGAATCCAGAGGAATCTGACAGGGTTATCACCTTGCCACCGAGATGATTCACTTTTTCGACAGCATAAGAGGCGACATTTCCCGAACCAGAAACACAGACCGTCTTGCCGTCGAAGCTGTTTCCTTTTCGATCGAGCATATTTTCCATGAAGTACACGGTGCCGTAGCCAGTCGCTTCAGTTCGGATCTTGCTTCCCCCGAATTCCATACCTTTACCCGTGAGCACACCCACAAACCGGTTTTCAATCCTTTTGTACTGGCCGAACAGATAGCCTATCTCCCGGGCGCCGACGCCGATATCACCCGCAGGCACATCGGTATCCTCGCCAATGTGGCGGTGTAGTTCGATCATGAAAGATTGGCAAAAACGCATGACCTCGTTGTCGCTCTTACCTTTGGGATTAAAATCAGCCCCGCCTTTTGCACCACCCATAGGCAGGCCAGTGAGACTATTCTTGAAAGTCTGCTCAAAACCGAGAAACTTGAGTACGCTCAAGTTAACCGAGGGGTGGAAACGTAAACCGCCTTTATAGGGGCCAATGGAGTTGTTGAATTGCACGCGGTAGCCCCGTTGGTTACGAATATTGCCTTTATCATCGGTCCAGGGCACACGAAACATGATGACCCGGTCGGGTTCTACCATCCGTTCCATGATCTGCATTTTATGGTAAACAGGTTTATCCGCGATGTAAGGAAATATTGTTGCCGCTACCTCGGAGACGGCCTGGTGAAATTCAAGCTCTCCTGGGTTGCGTTTTACGACGCCATTCATGAAGCGCTGAAGATACTCTGCAGTTTTGCTCATATTTCCCCCTTAACACTGTTGGCTAGTCACTGCGGTTGAGTACGCCGGCAGTTTATCCGAAAGCGTTTTAAGTGCAAAGTTTCGTAGCTTAACTGACCTACTGTTATCGATTATATTACAATTAACAGGCCAATTCTGAATCTATCCATGCACTTATCGGGTTAATTTGAAGTCAATCCAGATTAGACCCATAAAAAAAGCCCCGATCATTCCTTGATCAGGGCTACGGGGTTTTACTGGTGGAGAAATTAACTCCCAATTCGTCCTTGAACAGACATCCCTGAAATTTTCTCCCTCAATAGGTCTCCTCTAAACTCATCCTTGAATACGCTTCCCTGCACATTTTGCTTTCCGTTTCTAACGACCTTTCCCTGGCTCGTGGTAGTATAGTGTCACGCCATTGACGTGTTAGATATCGTATCAAGGCTTATTTGATGTCAGTCGAACAGAGTTAAAAATGTAGGTGCAATCTTACATTTGGAAATCTTGTTGTACCCCGGTTGTGCTAAATTAAAGACTAATGAACCGAAAAAATTACGACTAATATGCTCTTTCCTGCGATACAGCCCTATAAAACCTGGCGATTTCCAGTGTCGGATATCCATGCGCTGTATATCGAGGAGAGTGGTAATCCCGATGGCGTCCCGATCATATTTCTGCACGGTGGACCTGGCGGTAACTGCGAGCCTGGACATCGGCGTTTCTTTAATCCCGAAGAATATCGGATCATCTTGTTTGATCAACGTGGGTGCGGGAAATCGAAGCCACACGCGTCACTTGAAGAAAACACTACTGCGGATTTAGTCGCTGACCTTGAGAAAATACGCCGACACCTCGGGATACATAACTGGGTGGTATTTGGCGGGTCGTGGGGCTCGACTTTGGCCCTGGTTTACGCCGAAACCCACCCAAAGAGGGTATTGGGTCTAATCCTGCGGGGTATTTTTCTGTCTCGTGATGAAGATATACGCTGGTTATTTCAAGGTGGGGCGGCACGTTTATTTCCAGAAGCGTGGCAGCATTATCTGGAACCGATTCCGGAAAATGAGCGCGATGATATGATTAGTGCATATCATCAACGACTGACTAGTGAAAATGAAATCATACGCATGGGGTCAGCTAAAGCCTGGTCGATCTGGGAGGGGTCTACTGCGACTCTGCTGCCCGATAAATCCATTATCGAGTATTTTAGCGACCCGCATATAGCCCTGAGTATCGCGCGTATAGAATGCCACTACTTTATCAATCATAGTTTCTTAACCCCAGGACAGATACTCGATAATGCGCATCATTTGAAAGACATACCCGGATTTATCGTGCATGGCCGTTATGATGTGATCTGCCCGATTGACCAGGCCGTTCTACTCGATCAACATTGGCCAGAGTCTAAACTTATGGTAATAGACGATGCTGGACATGCCGCCACCGAGCGTGGCATCAGCGATGCGCTGGTTGATTGTTGCAAAAATATGCTTGAAATTTTATCGTGATTGTATTGCTGCAGCGCGTACTTGAAGCAAAGGTAGACGTTTCAGGCCAGTGTATTGCCAGAATTGGCCAGGGAATTCTGGCGTTGATAGGCGTGCAGGCTGGTGATAATGAAGCCATTGCCGAACAATTTATTTCGCGTATTATCAATTACCGCCTGTTCGCCGACGACCGGGGCAAGATGAATTTTTCACTCATTGATATTGAAGGTGGATTACTGCTGGTTCCACAATTTACCCTGGCGGCAAATACCAATAAAGGCCGCAGGCCGAGTTTTACCTCGGCGGCATCCCCTGAACTTGGAGAGACCGTGTTTCAGTCGATGCTGGACTGCGCTGGGAACACTAATGTGCCGGTAGAGTCGGGTCGCTTCGGTGCCGATATGGCCGTACACTTGATCAATGACGGTCCGGTCACGTTTATTCTTGATTAATCCCAGGCAGTATCTGGCCAGGTCAGTGAAGACTCAGACTGATCAATATAACGGCGTCGGAAACAAGCCGAGGTTTAAAGGATAAAGGCAATTATGGTCAGTCGATGTCAGGGCTCTTTCCCTGGACTCGCCTAACAGCGCCAGCTTTTGGCGCACTTTATATTCGCTCCGAACCTGCCGATTCAGGTTATAAAAGGTCGAATTTCGTCGGTAGGTCGATTATGATTACCTTCCATTCCAGATTAACTTCAGAAGCCTAATCCCATGTCAGATCGCATTGCTACCGTTACTAGAGATACGCTGGAAACTCAAATTAGTGTTTCTATTAATCTGGATGGCACTGGCCAGTCCAGTCTTCAAAGTGGAATACCCTTTCTCGATCATATGCTGGATCAAATCGCTCGACATGGACTTGTCGATCTCGAAATAAAAGCCAGCGGGGACTTGCATATTGATGATCATCACACCGCTGAGGATATTGGCATATCGCTGGGTCAGGCGTGTAGCCAGGCACTGGGTGACAAAAAAGGTATCGTGCGATATGGACATGCCTACGTGCCGCTGGATGAGGCTCTATCCCGGGTAGTGATAGATTTTTCCGGCAGGCCCGGGATTGAATATCGAGTGAAATATCCACGCGCACGCATCGGTCAGTTCGATGTCGATTTGATTCATGAGTTTTTTCAGGGCTTCGCCAATCATGCTTCCGCGACCCTGCATATCGATAACTTGCATGGCAAAAATGCCCATCACATTGCCGAGACCGTGTTTAAAGCATTTGGTCGCGCGTTGCGCGTAGCGGTATCTAAAGACGATCGAATGGTCGGGGTAATTCCATCGACTAAAGGCTCGTTATAGATCATGCACAGCATCGCGGTTATTGATTACGGCATGGGTAATCTGCGATCGGTAGTCAAAGCACTGGAGCATGTAGCGGGCAAGCATCATAAGGTAGATTTAACTTCGGATCCCGCACAGGTGATGCAGGCAGATCGCGTTGTGTTTCCCGGGCAGGGAGCGGCCGGAGATTGCATGCGTGCGATCGACGAATACGAGCTGCGCGAAACCGTTATCGAAGCAGCCAGCAGTCGTCCGTTTTTGGGCATTTGCATGGGCATGCAAGTGCTTATCGAACATAGCGAGGAAAATCAGGGTACCGATTGCCTCGGAATTTATCCTGGGCAGGTTCACTACTTTGGTGACCACCACCAGGATAGTAATGGCGAAAAACTGAAAGTGCCGCATATGGGCTGGAATCAATTGTATCAGTGCGGGCAGCATTCTTTGTGGAAGGGAATCGATGATGGTGAGAGGTTTTATTTTGTACATAGCTATTACCTCGAGTCGGCCGACAAAAACCTCGTAGTGGGTGAATGTGAATACGGCCACACCTTTACTTGCGCTATAGCCAGGGATAATGTTTTTGCGCTGCAATGCCACCCGGAAAAAAGTGCCGAGGCTGGGCTTCAGTTGTTATCAAATTTTGTCAAATGGGACGGTGAGTCGTGATACTAATTCCTGCAATAGACTTAAAACAGGGGCAGTGTGTGCGTTTACGGCAGGGGAGAATGGATGAAACTACGGTTTTCTCTGATGATCCGGTGGCCATGGCAGGTAAGTGGGTTTCGCAGGGTTGCCAACGACTTCACCTGGTAGATCTCGATGGTGCCTTTGAGGGCTACCCGGTGAATGCAGACGTGATTGAAGATATTAGCTCGGCCTACCCGGATTTGCCGATCCAGGTCGGTGGCGGGATCCGCACCGTGGAAACCGTGGAGGCTTATTTAGCGGCAGGGGTCAGCTATGTCATTATCGGCACACAGGCGGTGAAAAAACCGGAATTTGTCACCGAGCTGTGCGCCGAATTTCCAGGCAAGGTGATCATAGGCATAGATGCGAAAGATGGCATGGTTGCGGTGCAGGGGTGGGCCGAGGATTCGGATCAGTCGGCCGAACACCTGGCGCAGCGTTTTGAAGATCAGGGTGTGTCTGCGATTGTATATACCGACATCAGCCGTGATGGCATGATGCAGGGGGTTAATCTGGAAGCCACGCGGCTACTCGCCGAATCGGTTAGTATTCCGGTTATTGCTTCCGGGGGGGTTACCGATATGCAGGACATTAAAAATCTAAACAGTGTTAAACATGCAGGCATTGAAGCGGTGATCATTGGCCGGGCTTTATACGAACGTACCATCAGCCTGCCAGAAGCGCAGCGCTACATCGACGAACACTGATGCCCCTCGCAAAACGCATTATTCCCTGCCTGGATGTCGATAATGGTCGCGTCGTAAAAGGTGTTAAATTTGTTGAAATTCGTGATGCTGGCGATCCGGTTGAGAATGCACGGCGTTATAACCAGGAAGGTGCGGACGAATTAACATTTCTCGATATTACCGCGAGTTCGGATGGCCGCGAAACCATGGTGCATGTCGTCGAGGCCGTCGCCAGCGAAGTGTTTATCCCGTTAACAGTCGGCGGCGGCATCCGCGAAGTGGCCGATATCCGTCGCATGTTGAATGCGGGTGCGGATAAAGTCAGCATTAATACGGCGGCCATATTCAATCCAGAATTTGTCAGGCAGGCAGCAGACAAATTTGGATCGCAATGTATAGTAGTAGCGGTGGACGCAAAAAAAGTGAGTGCAGAGGGCGAAGCGGAGCGCTGGGAAATTTTTACCCACGGTGGTCGCAAGGCAACCGGAATTGACACTATCGAATGGGTGCAAAAAATGGATCAGTTCGGTGCCGGGGAAATTCTGCTCACCAGTATGGATCGGGATGGCACCAAAGCAGGGTTTGACAATGTGCTCACGCGACGTGTTTCAGAAGCAGTGCGAGTACCGGTGATTGCCTCTGGAGGGGTCGGTAATTTGCAACACCTGGTGGATGGCATATTGCAGGGCAAGGCCGACGCGGTACTGGCGGCGAGTATCTTTCACTTTGGCGAATATCGTATCAGCGAAGCCAAAGCTTATATGCAAAAGTGTGGAATAGAGGTTAGATCCTGATGCATAGCTGGCTTGACGAGGTGCAATGGAATCACGACGGACTGCTGCCAGCGATTGCACAGGACATTGAAAGCGGCGATGTTTTAATGATGGCCTGGATGAATCGAGAAGCGCTGGCTTTAACAAAAGATAAAGGACAGGCGGTTTACTGGTCAAGATCCCGGCAGAAACTATGGTTTAAGGGTGAAGAATCAGGCCATAAGCAGGAAGTTGAAGAAATAAGAATCGATTGTGATGCTGATGTCATACTGTTACGGATTCGTCAAATTGGTGGAATTGCCTGCCATACAGGCAGGCGACGATGCTTTTTTCGAGTATTAAATGATGGCGAATGGCGAATCGACGAGGAAATAATTAAAAATCCAGAAGAAATTTATCAATGAGTAATGATATAATTGAGCGCTTGATGGCAGTATTAGAATCGAGGAAAGGTGCTGAGGCTGAGACATCTTACGTCGCAAGCCTGTATCACAAGGGACTGGATTCGATACTGAAAAAAATCGGCGAGGAATCGGCCGAGACAATAATAGCCGCAAAATCAGGCGACAAAGAACAGATTATTCATGAAATAGCTGATCTTTGGTTTCATAGTCTGGTGTTGCTGGCACAACAGAATTTAGATGCGCAGCAGGTGCTGGATGAACTGGATCGTCGATTCGGATTATCTGGAATCGACGAAAAAGCGGCGCGACAAAAGTAAATATGAGGTGAATAATGGGTTTTGGTGGAATTAGTATTTGGTCGTTATTGTTAATCCTGGCGATTGTGATCTTACTGTTTGGTACGAAAAAGTTACGTAATGTTGGCGCCGATTTGGGTGGTGCTATCAAGAGCTTCAAGAAGTCGGTGAAGGATGAAAAGGTCGCCAAGGATGCTCAGAAGGACGATCCGGCGATTATTGAAGGCAAGGCCACAGAAGAAAAAGACAAAGTATCTTAAGGATACCTTTGTTAATTATCTTTTTCCGCGATCGCGGCGTTAGCCCCGTGCTCAAATCCTCATGTATATTGCGTACATTCCGGTTCTCCGCGCGGTGGTTACTCGGGCTTTGCTTTCGCCCTTCGGGCCAGCCTTCGGCTGTCTCCGCTTCGCTCCGGCTCCTTGCACTTATTGGCATGGATGGCTTTTATGCAGGCTTTACATCGTTACATGGATGTAACTTATTAGAGCACCAACAGAAGGCGCTTTTAGGCGATGCAGGAGCAATTGCCGAGGAGCAAAAGCCTGTCACGAAAAAATCCGGATTAATAGAGGTGCCCTTTAATTTGGACCAAAAGCAAATTGACGATTATGATTTTCTCCCGAAACAACCACAGCTAGAGTTATCTAATGTTTGATATGGGTTTTACCGAGATGATGCTGATTGGCATTGTCGCATTAGTGGTGATCGGGCCCGAGCGGCTTCCCGGTGTTGCACGTACTGCGGGCAAATATTATTCTCGATTACGTGGTTTCATAACGAGTGTGCGAGCTGATGTCGAGAGCGAGTTAAAGGCCGACGAACTGCGCGAAATGTTTGAATCCCAGCAAAAGGAGTTGCAGTCTTTAAAGGAGGTAATCGGTGATGTCGGCAAGGATGTAGGTCTTTCAGATATTTCAAATGAAATGTCAGATATCGCGAGTTCGATTAGCGATACACAGACGATATCTGACAGTGAACCGAAACTTGAAACAAAATCGGCAGCGAAGATTAAAAAGACAGTCAAGCCGGCGACGAATTCAAAACCCAGGGCAAAGTCTAAAACAGCAACAAAACTGAAACCCAGGGCAAAACCTAAAACCAAACCTGGAGCCGGCTCTAAATCAAAAGTTGATTCTGCCAGTAAGGCTAAAGCAGTTGGGAAGTCGGCGCCCAGGGCGAAGTCAAAAGTGGCTAAGGCCGCCAAAGTTAAAGCGAAGTGATATTTCCAGCATGAGTGAACCGGAGTCAACCGACGATACTAAAAGTGGCAATCTAATGTCACACCTGTTCGAATTACGTGACAGGGTTGTGCGAATGGTATTGGCGATTTTGGTGATATTTCTCGGCCTGTTTTACTGGGCCAACGATATATATTCCTATCTCGCCGCGCCCTTGACGCGTCATTTGCCCGAAGGCTCGCAAATGATCGCGATCGACGTTGCCTCGCCATTTTTGACGCCATTCAAACTGGTCTTGATGCTGTCGGTATTTCTGGCAATGCCGGTTATTCTTCATCAATTCTGGGCATTCGTAGCCCCTGGCCTTTATAAAAACGAAAAACGCATCGCCGGCCCTTTGCTGGTGTCTAGTATCCTGTTGTTCTATGCCGGTATGGCGTTTGCCTACTACGCCGTTTTTCCGCTGGTGTTTGGGTTTTTTACCTCGATAGGGCCGGAAATGGTTACTATATCGACCGATATAGGGCGTTATCTTGATTTTGTTCTGGCACTTTTTTTCGGCTTCGGTCTCGCGTTCGAAGTGCCTATTGCCACCATTATCCTAGTTGCGATTGGCTTCACTACTCCCGACAAACTGGCAGAAAAGCGCCCTTACATCATCGTTGTCGCCTTTATTGCTGGCATGTTCCTGACGCCACCCGATGTTATTTCGCAGGTGTTGCTGGCGATACCGATATGGATATTATTCGAGGCAGGGGTGATTGCCTCCAGGATCATCTTTAAAGACCGGTTGGCAGAAGCCGAAGATGATCTCAATGATAGCAGTGATGACGAGGCCGATAGTGACAATGTTGAAACGCAAGATTCGGACTATCATCCTCTCAGCGAGGAAGAGATGAATGCTGAACTGGATAACATTGAAGCCTCAGAGGCAGAGGATACTCCCGGAAAAGATAGCTAAGTAGTTGGTATCGCGAAGCCGGGGCCGGGTCTAACATTCCAACATAAGGATACCAGGCGAAACCGCTAGCGGAATACGAAACCCACTTTCAAACCCGAAATGAAACGATGGCGAACGTCTATCATTCGGGTTTTTACATCATGCGGGAATTACTCAGTGATTTGCGGGTACATGAGCTGACAGTTAGTCGACCCATAAGGCATGACCCCAGTAACTGGTTACCCCGCAGGAAAATTTACGATATGATTTGCGATCTGGTTCAGAGGCCCGATTAAATCACCGATGTCGACAAACCCCAATGCACTTAGATGCCCCGCGTTACTGATTATCCTGGATGGTTTCGGGCTGAACCCCAGTTCGAAAAACAATGCGATTGTGGAGGCTGATACGCCTAACTTCGATCGCTATTTCTCTTCATATCCGATGACCAAACTGGAAGCATCGGGTCCCGGCGTCGGTCTTCCAACTGGGCAGATGGGTAATTCCGAAGTCGGTCACATGACGATTGGCAGTGGTACCATCGTCAAACAGGATCTGGTGCGTATCGGCGAAGCGATCGAAGATAACAGCTTTTTCGAAAATCCGGCGTTACTGAGTGCGGTTAAGGCCGCAAAAGCAGCTTGTCGCCCCCTGCACTTACTCGGGCTAGTATCGGATGGCGGTGTCCATAGCCATATTGACCATTTGATGGCTCTCATCAGTTTGTGTAGTCAGCATGGTGTGGTGCCCCAACTGCATTTGATCACCGATGGGCGAGACACCGCGCCCCGGGCGGCATTGAATTACCTGCCGGAACTGGAATCGCATCTGAAAAACTGTGGTGGCTATATTGGCAGTATTTGCGGACGATATTATGCGATGGATCGTGATCATCGTTGGCAGCGCACTCAGCTGGCGTGGGATGCGTTAGTCCGTTCCATGGGAAGGCAAGTTGCATCTGCGACTCAGGCCATCGAACAGAGTTATGCCGATGAGATTTTCGACGAGTTCATAAAGCCGGCCTTATTGCCCGGCCATATAGCTTTAGAGGGTGGAGACGAGCTAATATTTTTTAATTTCCGCAATGATCGTACCAAACAGCTATCGGCAGCGCTGGTCTATGAACAGTTCGAACATTTCGAGCGTGGCATCGGCTTTCTTCCGATTAACTTAACCAGTATGACTTATTACGATGGCAAGCTCAAAGCGCCGATTGCCTATACCCCGAATCGGCCTGAAATAACGCTAGCTAGCCTGGTTAGTGACGCGGGATATAAGCAGTTACATTGCGCCGAAACCGAGAAATACCCGCATGTCACCTTTTTCTTTAATGGCGGCAGGGAGCATTGCTTTGTTGGAGAAGAGCGAAGTCTCATCGACTCACCGCAGGTCGCCACTTACGATCTGCAACCAGAAATGAGTGCGGCACAAGTCGCCGATACGATGATCGAAGCGCTGCGCTCGCACCGATACGAATTCCTCGTAGTTAACTTTGCCAATGGTGATATGGTTGGGCATACTGCGGTGCGTGATGCCGTTATTAAAGCCGTGGAAGTACTCGATAAGGAAGTAGGCCGGGTGCTGGATGTTGCTGTCGAATCAGGATATGCAGTGGTATTAACGGCCGATCATGGTAATTGCGATGAAATGGTAGATCCGGAAACAGGTGAGCCGCATACTCAGCATACCCAGTATCCGGTGCCCTGTATGGTGATAGATAAGGATACCCGGTCTCTGGCCGCAGGCGGTAACCTTTCTGCCATTGCGCCCACTTTATTGCAACTAATGGGGTTAGAAAAGCCACAGGCGATGTCTGGGAACTCGCTGATTGTGGATTAAAATGGGAAGGATTTCTTAGTAGAAATTAGTTAATATGTATCAGAATATATAGGGATTATAAAACCATGACTTTATTAACCGAAACACTCAGGAAAACCACGCTGTTTAGTGGTATGGATGAGGCTGATATTGATATGGTCGCGTCTCAAACTGTTACCAGGCAATTTCCTAAAAATACCGTAATAGTCAGTCAGGGCGATGACACCGATTCGTTTTACGTCATAGTTCAGGGTAAAGTCGACGTATTCCTGCATAATGACAAGGGCAAGGAAATCATCATCAATACCCTGGGTGAGTGTGAATCTTTTGGAGAACTGGCGCCTCTGGGTAGTATTCCGCGACAGGCCAGTATCATCACCACCGAGGATTCGACTTTCGGCGTTATTTCAAGACAGGTTTTTATCGATACTTTACTGGTAAAACCCGCGATCAGCATGCGCATGATCGACCTTCTAATTTCACGCATTCAGGATTTAACCGAAGAAGTGAGTAGCCTGGCCCTCGAAGACGTCTATAACCGGGTGGTTCGGGTACTGTACAAACACGCCGATGAAGTGGGTGAAAAGCTGGTTACCGAGAAACTCACCCAGCAGGATATCGCCAGCCGGGTTGGCGCGACTCGAGAAATGGTGCATCGAATCCTTAAAGAGCTAAAAACCGGTGGTTATATTTCCATCGAAGGCAAGCACATTACCATCGAAAAGAAGTTGCCTCCTGGCTGGTAAAATTTTGTCGGTCCCGACTGCCTGGCTGCCAGGTCGTTTTATCGCAGCAGCTACTGGGGGGTTATTTAGTCAGCCGTATTTGCTGCATCCGGGTTAAAGAATTACGCCTGCCACCCGCCACACATTATCGATAAAATGTTACGATACCGCGCAAATTAAATTACGGAGTTTAAACGAGTGGCAGGCCATAGTAAGTGGGCGAATATTCAGCACCGCAAAAAGGCGCAAGACGCCAAGCGCGGAAAACTGTTCACGCGGTTAATTCGTGAAATTGTTGTCGCTGCCAAGGCAGGTGGATCCGACCTGGATGCAAATCCCGCCCTGCGTACCGCTGTAGATAAGGCGAAATCGTACAGTGTCCCCAAGGATCCACTCGACAGGGCCATTAAAAGAGGTGCTGGCGAACTTGACGGTTCTGATTACGAAGAAATTCGCTACGAGGGTTATGGTCCAGCAGGCATCGCATTTATAGTCGACTGTTTATCTGACAATCGCAATCGAACGGTCGCAGAAGTACGCCATGCATTCAGCAAATCGGGTGGAAATCTGGGGCAAAGCGGATCGGTAGCCTATATGTTTTCCAGCCTGGGGGTATTGCTTTACTCACCAGAGCATGATGAAGACACGATTATGGAGGCTGCGCTCGAAGCAGGCGCTGAAGATATAGTAGTCGCCGAAGATGAAAGTATCGAGGTGCTCACCGCGGCAGAAGATTACGTGAAGGTGAAACAGGCAATGATCGGAGCCGGGCTTGAGCCAGAGGAATCCGATCTGACGATGCGTGCGTCTACCAATATCATCCTGGAGCTCGAAGATGCGGCAAAAGTGTTACGCCTGGTCGATATGCTTGAGAGCTCGGATGATGTACAGGAAGTTTATTATAATGCGGAGATACCTGAAGAAGCTTATGATCAGCATTAATCGCTTCGGTTCAGGAAAATAACAACCCGTGATTATCCTCGGCATAGATCCCGGATCCCTTTGCACCGGATTTGGCCTGATCGATAATCAACCAAACCGAATCACTTACCTGCATAGCGGATTTTTCAAGATCAGGGGTGAAAGCCTGCCGCAGCGTCTGGGACAAATTTACCGGCATATAGATGAACTAATCGGGCAATTTCAACCACAGCAAATGAGTATTGAACAGGTCTTTATGCACCGCAATGCCGATTCAGCATTAAAACTCGGGCAAGCGCGAGGTGCGGCTATCTGCGCAGGTTATATGGGCGGTCTGGAGATTGCCGAATACGCACCTCGAGAAATTAAACAGGCTATTGTCGGTACTGGAGCCGCTACCAAGGAGCAGGTGCAACACATGGTAAAGCGCCTGTTGGGATTAAGAGAGCCACTACAGGCAGATGAAAGTGATGGCCTGGCAATTGCTATTTGTCACGCGCAATTTTATGCTACACAGCAAAAAACCGGACTTGATGCAAAACTGTTGAAACGCCGAAGAACGGGCTCGCGTATGACGCGAAGGCGGTAACGACTGATGATTTTTACATGCAAAATAAGATAATTAGGTGCGAATATGACGGATTACAATAATGACAGTTTGTACCTGAACTTTGGTTACTTCATGCAACAGGCAGGTTAACTGCAGATGATCGGTCGACTGAAGGGTATACTGGCAGAAAAAAGAGCACCACAGGTACTGATTGACTGCAATGGCGTCGGTTACGAAGTCAATGTTTCGATGACTACCTATTACCAGTTACCGGAACCGGGTGAACCGATTTCTATCTGGACCCATCTGTTAGTTAAAGATGATTCGCATAGTCTGGTCGGTTTTACTGCCGAGCATGAACGCAAATTGTTTCGGCAGCTAATTCGTGTCAATGGCGTTGGTCCGAAAATGGCGCTTACCATTTTATCTGGTATCACTGGTCATGAATTCGCACTATGCGTGACGCAAAATGATATTGTGACTCTCACCCGCTTACCGGGTGTAGGCAAAAAAACCGCAGAGCGGCTGATCATAGAAATGCGCGATAAGGTCGAGGATTTGATGGATGCGACCCATGTTGCTGCCAACAGCGGGGATTCGGTGGCTACCACAACTGGACGCTCGAGCAAAAACGAGGCTCTCGAAGCGCTACAGTCGCTCGGTTACAAACCCGGCGATGCCGATCGCATGATCAGGCAAGCTGAGAGGGATGCTGGTACAGATATGAGTGCCGCAACGCTGATCAGAAAAGCCTTACAGGCATCGATCAGCAGATAACATGAACGATATGAGTGAAGAACGTCTCATCAGCCCACAGGCAGGCAGCGAAGAAAGTTCGCAGGAGCGAGCACTACGGCCGAAAACATTAAAAGATTACATCGGCCAGAATGAAGTCTGTGAGCAGATGGAAATATTTATTCAGGCAGCCAGAAACCGAAACGAAGCGCTCGATCACGTATTGATATTTGGTCCGCCGGGTCTCGGTAAAACCACGCTGTCACATATAATCGCGAATGAAATGCAGGTGGGTCTGCGTCAGACATCGGGTCCGGTGATTGAAAAGCCGGGCGATTTGGCGGCGATATTGACCAATCTGGAAGAGCATGACGTGTTGTTTATCGATGAAATCCATCGCCTCAGCCCGGTGGTGGAAGAAATCCTCTACCCGGCGATGGAAGATTATCAGCTCGATATCATGATAGGCGAAGGACCTTCAGCGAGATCAATTAAACTCGATCTGCCGCCTTTTACCCTGGTCGGAGCGACCACCCGCGCCGGTCTGTTAACTTCGCCATTGCGTGATCGATTTGGCATCGTGCAAAGGCTCGAGTTCTATACAAGCGAAGAATTGGGTACGATTGTGCTCCGATCGGCTGCATTGCTTGGTATTGAAATGGGCAAGGGTGGGGCAGAAGAAATCGCAAAAAGGTCTCGCGGCACACCCAGAATTGCCAATCGTTTACTACGCCGGGCCAGGGACTATGCCCAGGTAAAAGCCGATGGTGTCATCGACGGCGAGGTGGCAAATGCGGCGCTCGATATGCTTAAAGTGGATCAATCTGGTCTGGACCATATGGATAGACGTCTGATTCTCTCGTTGATCGAGAAATTTGAGGGTGGACCGGTTGGTGTGGAGAGCCTGGCGGCTACCATCGGAGAAGAGCGCGGAACCATCGAAGACGTGATAGAGCCCTACTTAATTCAGCAGGGTTATATGATGCGTACCCCACGTGGTCGTGTGGTAACATCGCTGGCTTATTCGCATTTTGGACTCGATCGTACGGGGCAGAGTGAAATTGATTTGTGATACTGTCTGGCGTATGCCAGAGATAAATAAGAAGATTTGAAATGAATGATAATTCCATCCTGGCGTTGGTTGCCAATGCCAGTATTCCCGTGCAATTGGTACTGTTAATCTTGCTGTTCGCATCGATATTTTCCTGGGCATTGATGTATGTTAAACATAGCTATATCCGACAAAGTCAGGCCGAAGCTACCACCTTTGAAGGGCGATTCTGGTCGGGTATTAATTTAAGCGATCTGTTTGCGCAACTCAGCGTGCGACAGGAAAAGCGTTTTGGCCTGGAAGCGATTTTCGAAAATGGTTTTAGAGAATTCGCCCGAGCGCGAAAAGCGGAGTTAGATGACAGTTCGGTGGTACGTTCGGCGCACCGCGCGATGAAAGTTTCAATGTCGCGCGAAATAGAACAGTTGGACAGTAATTTGTCATTCCTCGCTACCGTTGGTTCGGTGAGTCCGTACGTCGGATTATTTGGTACCGTCTGGGGTATTATGGAGTCGTTCCGTGCTCTGGCCGGGGTACAACAGGCAACCATGGCAATGGTAGCTCCTGGTATCTCCGAAGCGCTAATCGCAACCGCGATGGGTTTGCTGGCGGCCATACCGGCAGTTATTGCCTATAACAAATTCTCCACCGAAGTCGATTCGATGGTCGTGCGCTATGAAAATTTCCTCGAGGAATTTACCGGCATACTGCAACGCCAGGCGCAGGCGCCTAAATAACATCGCGCTAAAAAAATGAATCATTCGAATCAGTATCACGGTAGTCAGTGGGTGAAGAACGGAGTCACAATGTTGCTATATTCATCCAGGCGGGGCTGAGATGGCGCGAGACAGTTCTTCCCGACGTAAATTAGTGTCAGAAATTAACGTTGTTCCCTATATCGATGTGATGTTGGTGCTGTTGGTTATATTCATGGTGACTGCACCATTGTTAAAACAGGGTGTCGATGTCGACTTGCCGACCGCGCCTGCAAATCCACTCGATGTAGCAAGTCCCGAGCCCATTGTCGTCAGTATAGATAGAAACGGCAGGCTGTATTTGAGTATTGCCAGTACACCGGATTCGAGCATTGCTGAGGCTTCGCTGGTTAATCAGGTGCGAACCGCACTGGCGAAACAACCTGAAAGGCCGGTGATGGTGCGCGGTGACGCCAATGGACCGTATCAAAATGTAGTCAGGACTTTGGTATTGTTGCAAAAAGCCAATGTCGAATCGGTGGGGCTGGTAACTGAACCTGAGGAAGTTCAGTAATGTTCTCGGAGCTACTCAAACATCCGCGAGCTCTCGCGCTGTCGGCGGTGTTTCACCTGGTATTGATCGCAGCCATATTTCTCAACTTGAATTTTAGCGACAGCAGGAACCTGGTAAAACCGGCCGAGTTGGCGAAGACTGTAAAAGCTGAAGTGGTCGATGTGCAGCAACTTGAAGCGCAAATAAATAAAAAGAAAAAAGTGCTGGAGGCAAAACGCAAGCGCGAGATTGAGAAACTAAAGCGTGAAAAAGAAGCCAAAAAACGTGCACAGGAAAAGAAACGTAAACTAGCGCAAGAAAAAAAGAAAGCAGAGG
>CBDUSZ010000005.1:0-38465 GCA_965370015.1 uncultured bacterium
GCTTTATTAACTTGCGGCAATCCGCGATCTGGCGCCTGACCTGTTCTGGCGCTGTGCCACCAAAAATATTTCTCGCCCCTACCGAGCCTTCGAGCGATAGTATATCGAAGACATCGGCCTCGATGCGGCGGTCAAAAGCGTGCATTTCCTGCAACGAGCATTCGCTTAAATCCTTGCCTTTTTGAATCGCATAGGCGACAACGCTACCAACCACTTCGTGGGCATCCCGAAATGGCAAACCCTTGTTGACCAGGTAATCGGCAAGATCGGTTGCGGTGGCATAGCCCTGCTTTGCCGAGGCATACATGGCTTCGCGATTAACCTTCAGGTTGGGTACCATGTCGGCAAACGCGCGCAGGCTACCGCGTAGCGTATCGAGCACATCGAACAAGGGCTCCTTGTCTTCCTGATTATCCTTGTTATAGGCCAGCGGTTGCGATTTCATCAGCGTCAGCAGGCTTACCAGATGGCCGGTCACACGTCCGGTTTTGCCACGCACCAGTTCCGGCACGTCGGGGTTTTTCTTTTGTGGCATGATCGACGAACCCGTGCAATAGCGGTCGGGTAACTGAATGTAATTAAATTGCGCTGTTGACCAGAGTACTATTTCCTCGGCCATGCGCGACAGATGCGTCATACAAATTGCTGCATCAGCGCAGAATTCGATGGCGAAGTCGCGGTCGCTAACCGCATCCAGCGAATTCCTTGCCGGCGCGTCGAAGGCGAGTAATTCAGCAGCGTAACTGCGATCCAGCTTATACGAGGTTCCCGCAAGCGCGGCGGCACCCAGTGGCATGACGTTCATTCGCCTGGCGCAATCCTTAAACCGGCTGTGATCGCGCTCAAGCATTTCAAACCAGGCCAGCATATGGTGGCCGAAGGTAATCGGCTGGGCTACCTGCAGGTGGGTAAATCCGGGCATGATGGTATCCGCCTCTTGCTCGGCTATATCCAGCAAGCCTTTCTGGAAGCCCCGGATCTGCGCCAGACAGTGGCCGATTTCATCGCGCAGGTAAAGACGGATATCGGTTGCAACCTGATCGTTACGCGAACGGCCGGTATGCAGTTTCTTGCCGGCATCTCCGATTAACTGAGTGAGGCGTGACTCGATATTCATGTGCACATCTTCCAGGCTAACCGACCAGTTGAATTCGCCATCGCTAATTTCCTGCCTGATTTGCTCCAGGCCCGTTTCGATAGCGCTGTGCTCGTCAGCGCTTAAAATACCAATCTTATGTAGCATTTTCGCGTGCGCGCGCGAGCCCTGTATATCGACCAGCGCCAGACGTTTGTCAAACTCAACCGAAGCGGTGAATGCCTCAACAAAGGCGTCGGTGGGTTCACTGAAGCGACCGCCCCACATGCGGGAGTTCTTTTTGCTCATAATTTTGCTACTGGGTTAGATGTTTGGATTGTCTCGATCACCATAGAAAAAGTGCACTTTTGCGTGCTGCTCTCCAGAACTATTGCAGATATTGTTGTATGCTTACAGCGCTAGCCAAACAAATCAATAGCTATGTCCGACCAACCACAAATAAACTCGTTAAAAGCTGAATATCGCTGCTATCTGCCCAATTTTTGCGATGCTGATGTGTTTTTACGTGTTTTGCTGGTGATTGAATTATTCGCTATCGTGTTTGCATTAGTCAGTTTCAAAAGTGGCAGTCTTTATGTACAAATTGCGTTGAATTCTGTATTGATGCAATGGATCGGCCTGAGTGTAGCGGCAATTTTGTGTGGCATAGTCCGCCCTGGATATCTGTCTGAAACGAGAACCACAACGATAGTCGCTATTGTCATAACCCTGGCCATTACGTTGCTGGTGAGCTGGGCCAGTGTCAGCCTGATGGCAATGCTGCGACTAGGGCCACAATTGCAAAGCACCGGTTTTATCCTGCTGCGAAATACCGCGGTCGCGGCAATTCTAATCGGCCTCGCACTGCGATACTTTTATGTACAATATGAATCGGAAAAAACACTCGAAACCGAGGCCAGGTCGCGACTACAGGCATTGCAGGCTCGCATCCGACCCCATTTTCTATTCAACAGCATGAATACTATTGCCAGCTTGACCCATATCGAGCCGGACCTTGCCGAACAGGCTATCATCAATTTATCTGAGTTGTTTCGCGCCAGCCTCGCAGCGGAAGCGAGCATTCCACTACAGCAAGAACTGGAACTCACACGAAGTTATATTGAGCTCGAATCCCTGCGCCTGGGCGATCGGCTATCGGTTAACTGGCAAGTTACCGATAATAATCTGGTCGCTTCACTGCCCGCCCTAACCCTGCAACCATTGGTGGAAAACGCGATCTATCACGGCGTAGAACCGCTTTCAGAGGGTGGCGTGATCGATATCAGAATTGATACAGTGGATGGATTTGTGCGCATCGTGATATCCAACCCTTTATTAGAAGATCGCACCGAGCAACATCGCGAGGGCAACCAGATGGCAGTCAATAATATACAAGAGCGGCTTCAGATCGCCTTTGCCGGGAAGGCGGCTATGCAGCAGCTGGAAGAAAATAATCAGTTTACTGTTACACTTGATATTCCACTTGACCCTGCTTGAGGAATCGCGTTGAAGATACTCATTGTCGATGATGAAAAACCCGCCCGTGACCGTTTATCGCGCATGGTTGAAAGCTTATCTGGGTATCAAATCGTCGGCGAAGCGGGAAACGGAAACGAGGCTCTGCGCAAGTCTGAATTTAGTCAGCCCGATATTGTATTGATGGATATCCGCATGCCGGGCATGGACGGCATTCAGGCCGCGAGGCACTTGTCTCGATTGCCCCAGCCACCGGCGGTGATCTTTACCACCGCGTTTGCTGACCACGCACTGGAAGCCTTCGAAACCCATGCGGTTGATTATCTATTAAAGCCGGTACGCAAAGAACGCCTGCAAAGCGCACTCGAAGCATCGAGCAAACCGAACAAGGCCCAGGCATCGAAAAACGACGAGGTGCTCTCGGCCATAGAGCCGCGCCAGCACATTTGCGCGCGGGTACGTGGCAACCTGGTATTGGTGCCGATTGATAATATTTATTATTTTCTTGCCGATCAAAAATATGTCACAGTACGCCATAGCGAAGGCGAGGTGTTGATCGAGGATCCACTTAAAAATCTCGAGAGGGAATTCGGTGATCGTTTCCATCGCATCCATCGCAATGCCCTGATTAGTCTTTCCAAGGTCTGTGGCATGAAGTCCGAGAACGATGGCCAACAAGTCATGTTCAAGGATATCGAGAATACGCTCGAAGTTAGCCGGAGACACTTACCGGCGGTACGTAAAATCATTAAAAACCTATAGTCCACTCCTATGTCTACTACTCTCTCCGAACTACGAATTGCAACCCGTAGCAGTCCGCTGGCCCTGTGGCAGGCGGAAGAAGTCGCGCGTCGCCTGAAACTGCTCTATGCAGACCTCAAGGTGTCGTTGGTACTCATGAAAACCAAGGGTGATAAACTGCTCGATGCGCCTCTCGCCAAGATCGGCGGCAAGGGCTTGTTTGTCAAAGAGCTTGAAGCCGGCATACTCGAAGGTAGAGCCGATATTGCAGTTCATTCGATGAAAGACGTACCGATTGAATTTCCTCAAGGGCTTGAGTTAGGTCTGATTATGGAGCGCGAAGACCCACGCGACGCCTTCGTTTCAAACCACTTTGATTCGTTAGCATCGATGCCAGCCGGATCCCTGGTGGGTACTTCAAGCCTGCGACGCCAGACGCAGATTCGTGAACGTTACCCGCATCTTAAAATCGACTGGTTGCGCGGCAATGTTAATACGCGCCTGCGAAAACTCGATGATGGCGAATACGATGCAATTATTCTTGCCAGTGCCGGGTTGCTGCGACTCGGTTTCGAACAACGAATAAAAGTGGCGCTTGAGCCCGAAGAATGTTTACCTGCAATTGGCCAGGGTGCTGTCGGCATCGAAGTGCGTAGTGATGACGCGGCAGTGAAGGAATTATTAGCGCCACTGGCCCATGCCGAAACTACCAGCCGCATCGCCGCAGAACGTGCGATGAACGAGGCACTGAATGGCGGGTGCCAGGTTCCGATTGCCGGATATGCAGTGTTAACCGATGGTCAGATATATATGCGTGGTCTGGTCGGTGAACCCGACGGCAGCCGGATATTACGCGCTGAAATCACAGGAAGCGTCGAACATGCCGCCAGTCTCGGCAAGCGGCTGGCCGAAGATTTACTCGCGCAGGGGGCTGGTGACATTCTCGCGCGTTTGCAACACTGACCATGCAGGACATGCCATTGAAAGAGCACTGCATTTTAAATACCAGGCCTGCACACCAGCAGGATAGCCTGAAAGCATTGCTGGAGGGTGAAGGCGCCCAGGTCATCGCATTTCCTGCGATTGAAATTATTGAATGCGAAACTACCGATTTTCATCGCGGCCTGATAGAAAATATCAGGCATTATCATATTGCGCTATTCGTTAGCCGCAATGCAGTAGATGGCGCGTTGCGTTATTTAGAGCGTGACAAACTGCCAGCCGATTTACAACTGGGTGTAATAGGTGAAGGCAGCTATCGGGCACTATTGGAGCAGGTAGATGATCTCGATGCGCGATTGATACGAGGCCATCCCTATAATAGCGAAGGCTTATTAGCGACGAGTGCCTTGCAGCAGGTAGCGAGGAAAAAGATACTTATATTTCGTGGTCAACAGGGGCGTAACCTGCTCGGTGATGAGCTTCGCGCACGTGGTGCCACGGTGAGCTATTGTGAGGTATACCGGCGCAGGATACCCGAAAATGATGCGAGCAGTTTTGCGCAACTGACTACAACGCGGTTTCCAACCCTGGCGGTTTTCACCAGCAACGAGGGCATGCTTAATTTATTAAACCTGACCAGTGGTAGCTCGCGTCGTAAACTACTCGATATTCCCTGGTTATTAATCAGTGAAAGAATGCGTGAATCCGCTGTAAATCTGGGACATAATGCTGCCACCATCATTGCCGCAAACGCGAATGATGAGGGCATACAACAGGCTATCAACCAGTGGGCACGCGAGCAGGCTGTCTGAATATATGAGCAAACAGAAACCATCTAGCCACAAGCAAATTGTTAAAGCGGATGCGTCTGGCGAAAAGCCTGCTCCGCAAAGCACAGAGTCCGTCGAAAACACAAAGTCTGAATCCAGTAAGCTTGATAATAAAGTCGAAAAAAATAAAGCCGAAAAACAGGATCAGGGGCAGGCCAGGAGCAAAGAAAAGCCGCCGATGGCGAAACCGGAGTCAAAACCAAAACCGGAGCCAAAATCAAAACCCAATGCCTCGCCAGGTTTTCCCCTGTTTGGCGTATTTAACCTGTTATTAATCATCGGCATCGTTGCTGCCGCCGGTTATTACTGGCAGATGCAGCAAAAAGTGGAGCTAGAAAAAAATAAAACCCTTGCTGCCCTGCAAGCACAACTCGCTAACAAAACCGATGCTTCGCAATTACAGCAACGCCTGGCACCGCTGCTGTCGAACATCGATAATTCGGTAAGCCAGATTGCCGAATTGCGCTTACAACAACAGGTGCTTGAGGAAGCCACAGTAAAGCTATACGAACTCTATGGTCGTGACGAAAGTGGCTGGCAACTCGCCGAAGTCGAATACCTGATGCGCATAGCGCAACATAAATTAATTCTCGAAAACGATTTTGCGGGTGCGGCAATTACGCTACAGGCTGCCAGCGATAAGATCGGTGCAATCGCAGACCCGGGGTTATTGCCAGTTCGAGTTCAAATCAGTGAAGAAATTGCAATCCTGAAAACCCGGGCACGCCCGGATCTGGTTGGCATGACGCTGGTACTTTCACAATTGGGCCGACAAATTAAAGCGCTTACGCCGGGGTACCTGCCGCGCACCGGGCCCAGCCAGGATAAAGTTGCAGCGCAACCAGTACCGCCGATTGAGCAGACCATCACCGAGCGTGTAGTGTCTTTTATTACTGCTCAGGTGAGCGTCAAGAAGGACGAGTCCCCGCCTACGCGCACGGAGGCATTGGCGATAGATATCGAGCAAACCCTGGAAGATAATCTAAAACTGACCCGCTGGAGCGTTCTCGAACGCGATAATTTCCAGTTCCAGTATTTAATGGAGGAAAACCTGCGCCTGTTCAAGCAATATTACAACCTGGATAATGCCGCCAATTACGACTTTTATTCGCAGTTGGCAGAATTGCAAAAATCTGCGCTTAAGCCAGAAAAGCCAGACATCAGCGGATCGCTTGAATTGTTGAAACGTATTATCAGTAAACGCGAGAATGCTCCGCAGCAAACCGAAAGTGAGGGGAGTGAAAATGGTTAAGTGGCTGCTACGTATTCTGCTACTGATTATCATTGCGCTCGGAGCAGTGCTACTGGTGAAGGATGATCCAGGTTTTGTCCTGATTAAATACCGCGATTATTCGCTCGAAACCAGTCTCGTGTTCGGAATCGTGGTATTAATTATAGCCATAGTACTGATTTACTTTGTACTCAGACTTTTGCTTGGATTCTGGCGATTGCCTAAATCGATGAAACAAAATTCGCAGAATCGGCGGTTTGGCAAAACTCGCAAGCTGTTGAACCAGGGATTGATCGACCTCGCAGAAGGCCGCTTTGACCAGGCCGAGTCAAATCTCATCAAGATGGTGGAATACAGTGAGAGCCCGTTATTACACTATCTAGCTGCGGCCCGTGCCGCGCAATTACAGGGCAAACACGATCAGCGGGACAGCTACCTGAAGGCAGCGCATGAGGCGAGACCGGACGCCGGAATCGCCATTGGCGTGACCCAGGCCGAATTGCAACTGGCGCACCAACAACTTGAACAGTCGTTGGCGACCCTGACTCACTTACGCGGTATCGCGCCGCGCCATAATCACGTATTGCGGCTACTCGCACGCGTGTTTTTCGAACTCGAAGACTGGCAGGCACTGGTCGAACTATTGCCCGAAATTCGCAAGAAAAAACTGCTCAAGGAAAGTATTTTAAATGCCATGGAAGAAAAATCCTTTCGGGGCTTCCTCGCAGCAGCAAAAAACAATCAGCAAGTACTCGAAAAAGCCTGGTTTAAAATCCCCAAAGCCGCGCAAACCGATGCCGAATTGATACTCTACTACATAAAGTTAAGTAATCGGGCAGCATCAAGCAACAGCAATGTGGAACAATTGATCATAAAATCCCTCGGCGAAAAGTGGGATGACCGGTTAGTCGAAGCCTACGGATTATTCAATGCCAGTGACCCAAACGAACAATTGAAACGTACTGAAAAGTGGCTTGACGATTACGCAAAAAACGAAAACCTGTTACTGGCGCTGGGTAGAATTTGTGTTCGTGCCAAACTGTGGGGGAAAGCGCAAAGTTACCTCGAAGCCAGTATCGGTGTTAAGCCGATGGCGTCGAGTTGCCTGGTGCTTGCGCAATTACTTGTTAATCAGTTGCAACAGAAGGACAAGGCGTCCAGGTACTACCAAAAAGGCCTGGAACTTTGCCTCTTGGAAGATACCGGGACTTCAGATACCGGTATGATAATCCGTTAAGAGTACGGCTTTTCGACATAGGCGTTTACGCCAGCAATCGCGGAAAAGGCAATGAATAGAGGCACCCCCAGGCATGATTGTCTATGACAGCAAGGCTGCGCAAAATATAGATCGCAATTACCTGACAGCTGAAATTATTCACCAACGCAACCGTACTCTGGACGCACTGGCGTTACAGGCGGGTGAACAGGTTTTGGATGCGGGCTGTGGTACTGGATTATTGCTGCAGCAAATGGCAATTTCGGTCGGGGATAAGGGACAGGTTGTGGGCCTCGACTATAGCCCGGATATGCTCGATCTGGCCCGCCATCGTTGCCTGAACCTGGCCAACGTGGAGTTACAACAGGGTAGCGTCGAGCAGCTCGATTTA
This sequence comes from uncultured bacterium, assembly GCA_965370015.1. GTDB lineage: Bacteria > Pseudomonadota > Gammaproteobacteria. The sequence goes on from CBDUSZ010000005.1 coordinate 7,903, forward strand.
GAGTCGGATAGCTTTGATGCTGTCAGTTGTTCCCAGACCCTGCTCTACGTCAAACCGGTGGAAACCGCGCTAGCGGAAATACATCGCGTACTGAAGCCGTATGGACGGGTTGCTATTATAGAAACCGACTGGCGCGGATTGGTCTTCAATAGTCTGGATGAGTCGTTGACGCGAAGAATTCTAGCCGCCTGGGACAATGCTGTAGAGAGCCCTAATTTGCCAGTAAAACTGGGTGAACTGTTACGTGGAATAAACTTTAACGCGATCAGGGTCGAAGCGATTCCGATTCTCAATACCAGCTACAGCGGTAATAACTTTTCTTCCGGGATGTTAAAATGGTTCGCCAAAAATGCGCTCAAGCAGGCCGCCATAACACAGCAGGAATCTGATCAGTGGCTAGCGCAGGTACAGGAGCTGGCACTGCGGAACGCCTATTTTTTCTGTATCAATCGTTTCTTATTCACTGCGGTCAAGTAATTTGCCTGTCCTGCAGCTCATTCGGTAACTTCACTGGGAGGGAATTCATGAGTAAATCAGTCACTATCAAGGCAGTACAGGATGGTCCTTATATCGTCAAGGATTTACAAGATTTTAGCAGTCGCAAGGGCGCGATAGAATGCAAGGAAGCGATGGGCTTGTGTCGCTGCGGGCAATCGGCGAATAAGCCATACTGCGATGGTAGCCACAAGAAGATTGGTTTTAGCAGCGAAAATCAGCTGGAATCTGACAAAGATCGTCTCGATACCTATCAGGGAAAGAAAATAACCATCCACGATAATCGCAGCATTTGTGCCCATGCCGGGCATTGTACCGGGGGCCTGCCCACAGTATTTCGCTACCGTGAACACCCATTTGTCGATCCGGATGGTGCAACTATTGCGGAAATCATCGATATCGTTAATCGCTGCCCGTCGGGAGCCCTGAGCTATACCGTCGAAAACGAAAACGAAAACGACACACACATCGTGGACGATGCATCTGTCTTTATAGCGCCAAACGGACCTTATGTGGTGAAGGGCAAGGCCATTTTGCTCGATACAGCCAGGGGAAAAGGTGCTTCTGAGTCCGGTTTTTGTTTGTGTCGTTGCGGGGCTTCAAAAAACAAGCCATTTTGCGATGGCTCGCATTGGGCGGTTAATTTTACCGATGACGATAACTAAAAACTATCCTTAACATAAGAGAAATTGCTATGGCTACACGCTATGAAGGATCCTGCCATTGCGGCGCGATCAAATTCTGTTACGACGGTGACGAAATTACCAAAGGACTTCGCTGCACCTGTTCCATCTGTTCACGCAAGGGAGCGATGATGTCGCTCGAAGCAATTCCAGTGGAAAATTTGGAAATAGAAGCCGACGCAGCCGATATAGGTCTTTATCAATTCGGCAATAAAATTGCGAAACACTATTTTTGTAAAAAATGCGGTATTTATACGCACAATGAAATGCTACGCATGCCTGGCCATATGCGTGTCAATCTGGGTTGCATCGAGGGTCTGGATACCTCAGATTTTGAGATTTCGGTATTCGATGGTAAAAACCAATTATAGCCGGGCACCTCGAAAAAAACTCTTTTTCGAGGCTCTCTTAATATAGAAATATGAGCGCAAAATGGTTAAGCAGGTAAAACACCAAAAGCAGAATATCCTCGTAGTGATGGCCGACCAGCTTAGTGCCCTGGCGCTGGGTTGTTACGGTAATGCGTCGGTTAAAAGCCCTAATATTGACCACCTCGCGCAACAGGGCGTTATATTTGAATCTGCCTATAGCAGCAGCCCATTATGTACCCCGGCACGCTACGCTTTTATGACCGGCCAAAATATTTCTCAGTGCGGTGGGTATGACAACGCCGCTTATATGCCGGCAACAATGCCAACCTTTGCTCACTACCTGCGCCTGATGGGGTATAAAACCTGCCTCTCAGGCAAGATGCATTTTGTCGGTCCGGATCAGTTGCATGGGTTTGAACAGCGTGTTACAACCGATATCTATCCGGCTGATTTCGGCTGGATACCGGACTGGACAAATGCCGATGAACGAATCGATCTGTGGTATCACAATATGTCGAGCATTAAGCAGGCAGGTGTCGCGGCGATCACCAATCAATTTGCCTACGATGACGAGGTCGGTACCCAGTCGATGCGTGCGATTTACGACCACGCACGAGGCGAAGACGATCGTCCATTGTGCCTGGTCACCAGTTTTATTCATCCTCACGACCCTTACGCAACTCGACAAAAGTACTGGGACTTATACGAGGGAGTCGATATCCCGTTACCGTCGGTTCCGAGACCTCCGGCAGATGCGCAGGATGCCCACAACAAGCGCCTGGAAAAAGTGATTGCGTTGGATGCTGTCGATGTCAGCGACGCAGAAATTATAAATGCGCGGCGGGCCTACTACGGAAATGTCTCGTATATAGATGAATGGCTCGGACGCCTGCGCGCTACCCTTGAAGAATGTAATATGGCAGAGAATACGACGATCATATTCACCTCTGATCATGGCGAAATGCTCGGTGAATTCGGACTCTGGTATAAAATGTCATTTCGCGAGTGGTCGTGTCGTGTTCCACTGATCATTCACCATCCGCAGCGATACCAGCCACTGCGGATTAAAGCGCCGGTAGCGCATGTCGATATACTGCCTACTCTGGTCGATATTGCATACGAGGGTAATGGTATGCCCAAACCCGATGCAATTGACCCGTTAAACGGACGTTCGCTAATGCCGCTCTGCGATGGTGATGCTAGCAAGGACTCCGATAGTTGTGTCAGCGAATATCTCGCCGAGGGAACCGGCGCGCCGATGCTAATGATTCGGCGCGGTAACTACAAGTTCATCTCCTGCATCACCGATGTGGACCAATTGTTTGACCTGGAAGCTGACCCGAATGAATGCAGCAACCTGGCACAGGGTGAAACAAGCGATTTGCTCGAAGACTTCAGGCGTGAAGCATTAGCCTACTGGAACGCTGAGACTCTGCAGAAAACGGTAATCGAAGATCAGCAACGTCGCCGTGCTGTACATGCCGCATTGTGCGTCGGTCGCTATCAGGGTTGGGATTTTAATCCACCGCGAAATGCCTCGGAGGAATATACTCGTAGCCATCTGGATTTGACACGGTTTGATATTACCTCGCGATTTCCGCGGCCGGTGGCGTTCAAGCCCAGGTGGAAATGACGCCTTGAATAAGGATAGCGCGAGTGGGAATTGCCTGTCGTTTTTTCGGATGCGATGGATTGATCGACTCATATAATAGCCACTAATTTATAATTGTGGAACAATAGAACAGTGAATCAACAAACGCTTCCAGATCCCGAATCCATGTATCAGGCTTTACTCAATCGCGATAGCCAGCTTGAGGGCATTTTTTATTTCGGGGTCAAAACCACGGGTATTTTTTGCCGACCTGGCTGTACCGCACGCAATCCAAAAAAGGAAAACATCGACTATTTTGACTCGATTCAAAAAGCCCTGGAATCCGGATACCGTCCATGCAAGATTTGCTCGCCGTTGGAAAAATCTGGCCAGGTACCCGAATGGCTAAAGCATCTGCTAGACGAGGTGCATGCCAATCCTGAAAATAGTTTCAAAGACGCAGACCTTCGCGTCAGGCATATCGAACCGACGCGGTTGCGGCGCTGGTTTCGAAAACACCACGGCATCACTTTCCACGCATATATTAAGGCGTTGCGTATTAATCGAGCATTTGGAAAAATGAAAAATAGTGGCGACGTGACCAGTACCGCGTTCGACAGCGGTTATGAATCGCTGAGCGGCTTCCACGCAGCATTTAAATCTGTCACCGGCGTAAGTCCGTCACAGGCCAAAAACAGGGAGTTGATAACCATTGCCAGAATATTGACACCCTTAGGGACGATGTACGCTGGTACTAGTGAGAGAGGGCTTTGTTTTCTCGAATTTAGCGATCGTAAAATGATTGACCATCAAATCGAGCAATTGCAACAGCGAATGAAAGCGCGTTTTGTGCAAGCGACGACACCAGTGCTGACCATGGTCGAATCGCAGCTTGAGGAATACTTTGGCGGCAAACGACAGAATTTTGAAATACCCCTCGATATCAACGGCACGCCATTTCAAACTCTCGCCTGGCAGGCACTACAGCAAATCCCTTACGGCGAGACGCGTTCTTACCAGCAGCAGGCAGTGAAGATTGGTAATGCCAGAGCGGTACGTGCTGTCGCCAGCGCGAATGCCAAAAACCATATAGCCATCGTAATTCCCTGCCATCGGGTGATTGCAAAAAATGGTGGCCTCGCCGGGTTCGGCGGTGGGGTCTGGCGCAAGAAATATTTGCTCGAGCTTGAAGCGAGCAACTGAGCCGGATCCAGGCGAGTCAGTCCATTAGAAATACTGGCCTCTATTAGAGAACTTGCCGAGGGCGGTTATTGAATCACGCACTAAATGCCTGTGCACGCTTGACGCATAATGACTAGTAGTGGTCTGATGTACCCTGGGTCTTTATTTACATATTTGATGATTGCCTGTTAACAGTCAGGTTTAATTTTAGGAGAAGCTAATGCCCTGGTGGGGTTGGATAATATTTGGTGCTTTTTTGCTGGGTTCGGAACTACTCGGTATCGATGCCGCCTTCTACCTGGTATTTATCGGGCTGGCGGCAATAATCACTGGCATGCTCGAACTGGTCGGTCTGAATATGGAAACCTGGGCGCAGTGGCTGGTATTTGCTGGCCTGTCGCTGGGGGCAATGGTATTGTTTCGCGAACAGGTGTATAAGAAAATTCGAGGTGGCGGTATCGGTTATGAAACCGGCCCGGCCGGTGGCACCTTAAAACTGGAAGAAAACCTCGCGTCAGGCGATAGTTGCCGAATATCGTACCGGGGTACTACCTGGACCGTATTAAACAAAGGCAGCCAGACGCTCGAAAAGGGTGCTAATGTACAAATAGATAGCGTCGATGGGTTGACCCTGGTGGTCACGCAAGCAAACTCTAGCAATGAAGGATAAAGTATAAATGATTATAGAAAACTTCACATTTTGGGTAGCCATTGCGATAGCAGTTATCGTGGTTATTATTATCGCCAAGACGGCGGTAGTTGTTCCGCAACAAAGCGCCTACGTGGTTGAAAGCCTGGGCAAGTATAGCCGTACCCTAAGAGCCGGATTTCACATTTTAATCCCCTTTATCGAGTCGGCAGCCTATAGACATAGCCTCAAGGAGCTGGCTTTTGATATACCCGAGCAAATATGTATTACCAATGACAATGTGCAGGTAGGTGTAGATGGAGTTTTGTATCTGCAGATACTCGACCCGCAGCGCGCATCTTACGGTATCACTGACTACGCCTTTGCTATTTCACAATTGGCGCAAACCACGCTGCGTAGTGAGATCGGCAAAATCGATCTGGATCGCACGTTTGAAGAGCGTTCATCGATTAATAGTAATGTCGTCGCCGAACTGGATAAAGCCTCCGATCCCTGGGGTGTGAAAGTATTACGCTACGAAATTAAAAATATTAATCCTCCCGCAGATGTGCTCAACGCGATGGAAAAACAGATGCGCGCAGAGCGGGAAAAACGTGCGGTTATTTTGACCTCAGAGGGTGAGCGAGACGCCAAAATCAACGAGGCGGAAGGTGAAAAGCAACAGGTGATTAAACAGTCTGAAGCGGTTAAACAGCAGCAGATTAACGAAGCCGAAGGTGAGGCCCAGGCAATTCTGGCGATTGCCAAGGCGACCGCCGAAGGCCTGAGTCGAGTGGCTAAATCGCTCAATGAAGAAGGTGGCGAGGCAGCGATGAAACTTCGCGTCGCCGAGGACTATCTCGAACAATTCGGCCATATTGCGAAACAGGGCAATACCCTCGTGATACCGGCGAATCTGGCCGATATCGCATCGATGATTTCTCTGGCGACCAATATTGTGAAACAGGGTCCAACTGGCGGATCAAGCTAAACCCCTGCTGGGGTTAAGCTATCACGCAGGGCGAATTTTTAGCCAACAAGACTGCGCGCAAGGTCGTGTAGGTATAATCATGAAAACTCAGCCAGGCGATTTCAAACCGGCAAACCCGAACTTTGAACAACGCGTGGCAGACAGCTTTAATCAGCAAAACGCGATGAAAACTGTCGGCGCTTCGATCCTTCGGGTGAAGGCTGGCGAAGTTACCCTTCGGTTTCCTTTCGATTCGGCGTTTACCCAGCAACATGGTTTTATTCATGCGGGAATAGTTTCCACGGTACTCGACAGTGCCTGTGGTTATGCAGCATTTTCACTGATGCCCAGTGATGCGGCAGTATTGACGATAGAGTTCAAGATCAATTTATTATCGCCGGCACAGGGCGAGTGGTTTGAGGCCATCGGCACAGTGAAGAAACCAGGGCGTAATATTACTGTGGCGGAAGGCGAGCTTTATGCGCACCAGGGCAAGACTAAAAAACTGGTTGCGAGCATGGTAGGCACGATGATGGCAGTCTTCGATCGTGATCGTATCGAGGGCTGAGTGGATTCGCATCTATGGCCATACGATAAAGCCAGGGGCATGCTGGCGATGAAAACCTACCGCACTGCAAAAATCCAGGTTCGCGACAACACCCTGAGCGGCCGCGGGGTTGTAGCGCTTGCAGCCATTGCCAAAGACGAAATCGTCACGATTAAATCAGGACATATCGTAACTCGCGACGAACTGGCTCAAATCAGTGCCGTGGTCGGTGATTTTGCGCTGCAAATTGATGACGATTTCTACCTCACCCCTCGCACCCCCGATGAGGTAAACGCGATGAGCGTATTCATCAACCATTCCTGTGATCCGAATATTGGTTTCCGCGGACAGATAACCTACGTGGCGATGCGGGATATCGAAGCGGGAGAAGAGCTTTGCCACGACTATGCGATGGAACGTTCAGATGACTACTTTCTCGAATGCCGATGCGGAAGCCCGGTGTGCCGACACCAGGTAAGCGGCGGTGACTGGATGTTGGCCGATCTTCAATCGCGCTATGGGCAATATTTCTCCACCTATTTATTGAAAAAAATCAATGCTTTGCACCTTTGAGCTGATCATCTTCGATTGCGACGGGGTTTTGGTCGACAGCGAACGGATCGCCAACGATGTGTTTGCGAGGGTGCTCGAGGAGGAATGTGGACTGCAGTTTTCGCAACAGGAGATGTTTGAGCGATTTGTCGGGCATTCCAAAGTCCAGTGCCTGCAAATTGTCGAAGAAATGACCGGCTGTCCGCCACCAGCGGCACTGGCACACCGGTATCGGCAGGATATCGAAGCGGCTTTACGCGAATCGGTAGTAGCGGTAAGCGGTGTCGAGGTGGTTTTGCAATCGATCGAGATCCCCTACTGCGTTGCCTCAAGTGGTTCGCACGAAAAAATGGCAACCACGCTGGGCAAGACCGGGCTGGCCAAGTATTTCGACGGTAATATTTATAGCACCTCCGAGGTGGCACAGCCAAAACCCCACCCGGATATTTATCTGCATGCTGCCAAATCGTCCGGTGTGACTGATCCGGGTCGATGTCTGGTGATCGAAGACAGCCCGGTCGGTGTTAAGGGAGCTGTTGCTGCACAGATGACTGTATTTGGCTTCACCGAGTTAATGAAGCGCGAGAAATTACTTGCCGAAGGTGCTCATCGTACTTTTAATAAGATGCTAAATTTGCCGGGAGAAATACACGACTATATTAATGATTAGGCCGTTGCCCAAATCGAAGGCTATTTTGTGTTTGTAGGGCCGAATTCATTCGGCCAATAAATAGGGGAAACCAGCGAATGGTCGAATGAATTCGACCCTGCCCAATCTGGGGGAGAGTAAAAATTAAGGCTTAATCGCGTGGTCTTCACGGGGAAAAAGCGCTAGAATGCGCGCCCTTTTTGCTTATCATGGTCAGTACTCCCAGAAGCAGCACTCAATATGGACTTCAATAAACGTTTCGATGTCATAGTAATCGGTGGTGGCCATGCAGGTACCGAGGCCGCGCTGGCGGCTGCGCGTATGGGTGCTAGTACTCTGCTGTTAACGCATAGTATCGAAAACCTGGGGCAAATGAGCTGTAATCCGGCCATCGGCGGTATTGGTAAGGGCCATCTGGTGAAAGAAATCGATGCACTCGGTGGTGAAATGGCGCTCGCCGCCGACAAGGCGGGCATTCAGTTCCGCATTCTCAATCGGCGCAAGGGCCCGGCGGTTCGTGCCACGCGCGCGCAGGCTGACCGCCAGTTATATCGAATCGCAATTCGCGAAAAACTTGAAAATCAGCCGAATCTGTCAATTTTCCAGCAAACGGTTATCGACCTGATCGAAGATGGCGAGCGTATCGAAGGCGTGCTCACGCAAATGGGCCTCAAGTTCTATGCGCCGAACGTGGTGCTAACGGTGGGTACTTTCCTGGATGGCAAGATACATATCGGCGACAGCAGTTATAGCGGTGGTCGCGCGGGCGATCCGTCGGCCTCGGCGCTGGCTCAACGCCTGCGTGAAAGGCCATTTCGTTTTGGCCGCCTAAAAACCGGCACACCGCCACGTATAGATCGCAACACCATTGATTTCAGTGTGATGCAAGAGCAACCGGGCGATGATCCGCTGCCAGTGTTTTCTAGCATCGGAACGCTAGATTTGCATCCGCGTCAGGTGAGTTGCCATATCACCCACACCAACGAAAAAACGCACGCTATTATCCGTGACAGCCTGCATCGTTCGCCACTGTTCAATGGAGAAATCGATGGTGTTGGCCCGCGCTACTGCCCGTCTATTGAAGATAAAATTGTGCGTTTTGCGGATAAGACGTCACATCAAATTTTTGTCGAGCCGGAAGGATTGAATTTGTGCGAGGTATATCCAAACGGTATTTCCACCAGCTTGCCCTTCGACGTTCAGCAAGCACTGGTGCACAGCATGCGTGGGTTTGAACAGGCGCATATCACTCGACCCGGATACGCTATTGAGTACGATTATTTTGATCCGCGTGATCTGCGCCCGACGCTCGAAACCCAATTTATTCAAGGCCTGTATTTTGCTGGCCAGATTAATGGCACCACCGGCTATGAAGAGGCTGCCGCTCAGGGGTTGATGGCGGGCGCAAATGCTGCGGCCACGGTTCTTGGTCGCGAGCCGTTGAGGCTTTCCAGGTCGCAAGCCTACCTGGGGGTGCTGGTTGACGATTTGATCACGCGGGGCACCAATGAACCCTATCGTATGTTTACTTCACGCGCCGAGTATCGCCTGATGTTGCGCGAAGACAATGCCGATTTGCGCCTCACCGAAATCGGTCGCGACATAGGGTTGGTAGATGATTTGCGCTGGCGTGCATTTGAGCAATACCGCGAGCAACTTGAAAGGCTCAGGCAAAAATTGAATGACCACTGGGTACAGCCTGGCAGTGCGGATGCAGCGGCTCTGTCCACCACCTTGCAAAACCCGATTACCCGGGAATATCGTTTGTCCGATATTCTCAAACGCCCGGAAATTGCAATCGATGATTTGATGCCATTAATGGAGGGTGACGTGCAATATAGCTCTCGCGTTCGAGAGCAAGCCGAAATTAATGCCAGGTACGCAGGCTATTTGTCGAGACAGCAGCAGGAAATTGACAAAGCGATTAAACATGAACAAACGGCGTTAGTGGATTCGTTCGATTATACAGCGGTGCGGGGGCTGTCCAATGAAGCGTGCCAAAAATTGCGCGACCACCGACCTGCGACTATCGGTCAGGCTGGCCGCATCTCGGGTATAACACCCGCGGCGATATCTTTATTGCTGGTGCATTTAAAGCGACATCAGGCTGATCAAGCCGATATCCAGAAGTCGGCTTGAATTTACAGCCTAAACTACTACAAGGACTGATTGGCATCGGTCTGCGATTGCAAGATTCTCAGGTGATTCGATTGCTCGACTACCTGGCTTTGCTAGGCAAATGGAACAAAAGCTACAACCTGACTGCGATTACCGATCCAGAAAAGATGCTTTATTACCATCTGCTTGATAGCCTGGCGATCCATCATCGGCTGTCGCCTGGTCAATCGATACTGGATGTTGGCACCGGTGCTGGGCTCCCCGGCATTCCATTAGCGATTGCATTGCCCGGTTCGAAATGGACGCTGCTAGACAGCAATAATAAGAAAACGCGTTTTTTGCGGCAAGCCCTCGCAATTTGCGCGATTGATAATGCCGTGGTTGTGCAGTCGCGGGTTGAAGACTATCATGCCGCGGAGCCGTTCGATATCATCGTTAGCCGCGCATTCGCTTCGCTGGCCAGTTTCGCTGACAGCGTCGCGCATCTGTGTCAGGCGGAAACGCTAATGTTGACGATGAAAACCGGTCTTGGCGCGGCAGAGGCCGGGAAATTGAACACTGTAAAATATTCGATGCGGGAAACCGAACTAAGGGTTCCCGGTATCGCTGAAAAAAGAAGCCTGGTAAGTCTACGATTAAATTAGCATGAGCAAAATTATTACCATAGCCAATCAAAAAGGTGGTGTCGGCAAGACCACAACAACGGTCAATCTGGCCGCCGCGCTGGCCGCCACTAAAAGACGCGTGTTGTTAGTAGACATGGACCCCCAGGGCAATGCAACAATGGGTAGCGGGGTCGACAAGAATGATCTCAAGGCCAGTATTTGTGATGTATTGCTGGGCGATTCTACAGCGTCTGAAGTGCGCATATCGTTGCCCGAAGCGGGATTTGATATATTGCCCGCTAATGCCGATTTGACCGCGGCCGAAGTCCAGTTAATGAATCGTATCGGCCGCGAAAAGCAACTGGCACTGGCACTTGCTTCTATTGTTGACGAATACGACTATATTCTAATCGATTGCCCGCCTTCGTTGAACATGCTGACCGTTAATGCGCTGGTTGCGGCGAATGGCGTTGTCATTCCGATGCAATGTGAATACTACGCTCTAGAGGGGCTGTCTTCCCTGCTCGAGACGATCGACCAAATCCGTATCAGTGTGAACCCGGATATAAAGCTGGAGGGTTTACTGCGCACCATGTATGACCCGCGCAATAACCTGGCGAATGACGTGTCCGCCGAATTGGTAGAGCATTTTGGTGACCAGGTTTACCGAACCGTGATACCGCGCAACGTGCGTCTCGCGGAAGCGCCGAGCTACGGCCAACCAATATTACAGTATGAAAAATCCTCGCGAGGATCGTTGGCGTATTTAGCGCTTGCCGGAGAAGTTTTGCGCCGCGAAGCGAAGCAAGATCATTACCCTAGCCAGTAAAGACGATGAAAAAAAAGCGGCTAGGCAGGGGACTGGGTTCACTAATCGGTAATATCGACGACATAATTCAGGCGAGTGAACAGGATCAAAAGAGCGGCCTGAGTGAACTCGATATAGACCGGATACACCGTGGAAGATACCAGCCGCGTCAAAATTTTGATCAACAATCGTTACAGCAACTCGCCGATTCAATACGCTCGCAAGGCATCGTCCAGCCGATAATAGTGAGGCCCGAGGGGGATCACTTCGAACTGGTTGCCGGTGAGCGCCGCTGGCGCGCTGCTCAAATTGCGGGGCTACAAAAAATCCCGGCGGTAATTCGCAATCTCGATAGCAAGTCGGCAGCAGCTATCGCGCTGATCGAGAATATTCAACGTGAGGACCTGAATCCACTCGAAGAAGCGCAGGCGTTGATGCGCCTAATCGATGAATTTGACCTGACCCATCAACAAGTAGCAGATTCCGTCGGTCGCTCGCGTGCCTCCGTGAGTAACTTGTTGCGACTACTCGACCTGGCCGATCCTGTCAAAGATCAGCTCAATCGCGGCTTGCTTGACATGGGCCATGCACGCGCCCTGCTCGCGCTGATTCGGCATGATCAAATCGAAGTCGCTAATATTGTTGTTAATCGGGGGTTGTCGGTACGCGAAACAGAAACGTTGGTGAAGCAGACATTGAAAGGCGTGGTGAAGAAATCTGTCCCTGTGGAGACTGACCCGGACATCAGACGACTGGAAACCCGCATCAGTGAAAAACTTGGAGCGGCGGTCAAAATCAAGTCAGGAAAACAGGGCGCGGGAAAGCTTATAGTCAGCTTCCATAACAGTGATGAGCTGGATGGAATTCTTCAACATCTGTCCCTATAAATAAATTCATTTCGGTCATTGATTATTCAGGTTTAACTACTTATACTCTGCATCCGCTTTAGGGGCGGCCTGTTTTAGTATGCGAATTACCGCCCGATAAGGCCATGAAAAAGCAGATTTTCAGGACTCTAATTGCTCAATATTTACTGGGTGGGGTTTATCTCCTCGGTGCTGTAATCTGGGATGATAACGTCATGTTGTCGGCGTTAGTAGGTTGCATCGCCTGCCTGGTACCTAATACCTACCAGAGTATGCGGATGCTGATGCAGACTGAAAACGATAATGCGGTGCAGTGGTTAGGCTTCGCATACCGATCCGAGTTTGTGAAATGGTTGATGACGGGCATGATTTTTTTGCTCGCATTCACCGTAAACTACCCATGGGATCCAATAGTTTTGTTCGCTGGATATATTTTCATACAAATATCCAGTTGGTTCGTACCGCTTGTTTTAAAAGGTAATTGATCGACGATGGCTTACGAAAATTCGGCAGAATACATCAAGCACCATTTGACCAATCTGGTCTATGGTCAGCATCCAGATGGAAGCTGGGGATTTGCCCATGGTGTCGACCAGATCAAGGAAATGGGATTCTGGTCTATCAATGTCGACTCGATGTTCTTTTCTATCGGCCTCGGGTGTTTCTTCCTGTGGATTTTCCGCAGGGCTGCGAAAAAGGCTTCAACCGATGCGCCCACGGGGCTGCAAAATTTTATCGAAATGATGATTGAATTCGTCGACGACTCGGTGCGCGGTTCGTTTACTGGTAAAAACCCGCTGATCGCGCCATTGGCACTGACTATATTCGTGTGGATTTTCCTGATGAACCTGATGGATCTGATTGCGGTCGACCATATCCCCGGGCTTGCCAGTCTACTCGGTGTGCCTTATCTAAAAATAGTGCCGAGTACGGATCCAAATGTTACCTTCGGCCTGTCACTGTCGGTTTTTGTGCTGGTTATTTATTACAGTATTAAAATGAAAGGTCCTGGCGGATTTTTTGCTGAACTCGCGTTTCATCCATTTCCGAAATTTATGATGCCCATCAATTTGCTTCTCGAGGGCGTGACTTTAATAGCCAAACCAATTTCGCTGGCTTTACGTCTGTTTGGCAATATGTATGCGGGCGAAATGATATTCATCCTGATAGCATTAATGTACGGCGGTAGCTGGGCAATGGGTCTATTCGGTGGATTTTTACAACTGGGCTGGGCGATATTCCATATCCTGATTATTACGTTGCAGGCGTTTATATTTATGACGCTCACCATCGTCTATCTGGACATGGCATCGCAAGCAGAACATTAATTTTTTACTCAAACACACTATCTATTTAGGAGACAGTCATGGAATCAGCTTTGCTATATATCGCGGGCGCCGTAATGATGGGCCTGGGCGCACTCGGTGCGGCAGTTGGTATTGGTATTCTGGGTGGTCGCTTTCTTGAAGGCGCGGCCCGTCAACCCGAACTGATCCCGATGCTACGTACCCAATTCTTCATTGTCATGGGTCTGGTTGACGCGGTTCCGATGATCGCGGTCGGTCTCGCGATGTACATCATGTTCGCAGTTGCATAGGCTTTTAATCGCCCGATTTTAACTAGAACGAGGACAGCAATATGAATTTCAATGCAACGCTGATAGGGCAATCCATCACATTTATGGTGTTTGTCTGGTTCTGCATGAAATATATATGGCCACCACTCATGGCAGCGTTGGAAGAACGCAACGCCAGGATTTCTGAAGGGCTAGCAGCAGCTGAACGGGGTCAGAAAGATCTCGAGGAAGCGCAGTTGAAAGTTGGCGATAGTTTGAAGGATGCCAAGCAGCAGGCGCAGGAAATCATCAATCAGGCACAAAAACGCGCCAATGAGATTGTTGACGATGCGAAACATATAGCACGTGATGAAGCGGATAAAATAAAGGTCGCAGCGGCGTCTGATGTCGATCAGCAGATCCACAGTGCACGCGAGCAGTTGCGCAAGGAAGTATCCGGGATCGCACTGGCAGGCGCAGAGAAAATTCTCAAGCGTGAAGTTGACGCCAAGACCCATGCTACAGTTCTCGATGAACTGGTCGCACAGATTTAGGCGCTGATATATGTCTGATTTGAATACCGCAGCCAGACCTTATGCCAGGGCTTTATTTGAGCTGGCCTCCGATGAGGGCAACTCGCAGGCCTGGCAGGAAATACTGCAACTGGCCTCGGCAGTGGCCTCCGATGTCGATATGCAAGCGATATTTGAATCGCCGTCAATGCTTTCAAAGGATCAGGCTGAGCTGTTTTTATCCGTCATGGCAGGCGTTAAAGACGCGCCAGAGCAAACGCCTGATTTTAAAAATCTGGTTGCGCTGTTGGCTGAAAACGATCGACTGGTTGTGTTACCTGCTATTACCTCAGCCTTCGAAACTTTAAAACAGGAAGCCGAGGGCGCAATTGAAGTGCAGGTGACTTCGGCGCAGAAATTAACTGCCCAGCAACAGGCGGCAATGGCGAAAAGCCTGGCCAAAAAACTGGGTAAGGAAGTGAGCATAACCATAGAGGTTGATGAATCATTAATCGCCGGGGCCATCATCCATGCAGGTGATATGGTGATCGATGGATCTGCGCGAGGTCGTCTCGACAAACTCGCCACTGTGCTCAGTAAGTAACTACGATAGAAAAACGATTTTAATGATTACGGGATAACCCAATGCAACTTAATCCGTCAGAAATTAGCGAACTTATTAAAGATCGCATCAAGAACTTTGAAAGCGCTGCCGAAGCGAGAACAGAAGGTACTGTTGTCAGCTTGATGGATGGTATCGCACGCATACACGGTCTTGCCGATGTTATGTCTGGCGAAATGATCGAATTTCCAGGCGACACTTATGGCATGGCGCTTAACCTCGAAAGAGATTCGGTCGGCGTGGTAATACTGGGTGCCTACGGACATATTTCTGAAGGTGATACAGCGAAATGTACCGGCCGTATTCTTGAGGTTCCAGTCGGTGAGCATCTGCTCGGCCGCGTGGTCAATTCGCTGGGTGAAGCGATTGATGGCAAGGGCGCTCTGAAAAACAAGGAATTCATGCCGATCGAACGAATTGCTCCGGGGGTTATCCAGCGCCAGTCGGTAGACCAGCCAGTGCAAACGGGCCTGAAGGCAATTGACGCAATGGTTCCAATTGGACGCGGACAACGCGAATTGATCATCGGCGACCGCCAGACCGGGAAGTCTGCTGTTGCCATCGACGCAATCATCAATCAAAAAGGTACTGGCATTAAATGCGTGTACGTCGCAATCGGGCAGAAAGCCTCGACCATTGCCAATGTCGTGCGCAAACTTGAAGAGCACGGTGCGATGGAGCATACCATCGTTGTCGCTGCTAATGCCTCTGATTCGGCAGCATTGCAGTACATCGCACCCTACTCGGGGTGCACCATGGGGGAATACTTCCGCGACAAGGGTGAAGATGCATTAATCATTTATGACGATCTCACCAAGCAGGCCTGGGCCTATCGCCAGGTGTCATTATTATTGCGTCGTCCACCGGGGCGCGAAGCTTACCCAGGTGATGTTTTCTATTTGCATTCACGCCTGCTGGAGCGCGCGTCGCGTATTAATGCTGTTTGCGTGGAACAATATTCCAAAGGCAAGGTGAAAGGTAAAACCGGATCCCTGACCGCGTTACCGATCATCGAAACCCAGGGTGGTGACGTATCTGCATTCGTACCAACCAATGTAATCTCGATCACCGATGGGCAGATATTCCTCGAGTCGGATCTGTTCAACGCGGGTATCCGTCCGGCGATAAACGCGGGACTATCAGTTTCGCGTGTCGGCGGCGCGGCGCAGACCAAAATCATCAAAAAACTCGGCGGCGGGGTACGGCTAGCGCTGGCCCAGTATCGTGAACTGGCGGCATTTTCGCAGTTTGCCTCGGATCTTGATGAAGCCACTCGAAAACAGCTGGAACGTGGTCAGCGAGTCACCGAATTGATGAAGCAAAAGCAATACGCGCCATTATCGGTTGCTGAAATGAGCGTGTCACTCTACGCGGCCAACGAGGGTTACCTGGATGATGTCGATGTCAAAAAGATTGTTGCTTTCGAAGAAGCGATGCATGCGCATGTTAAATCGAACCATGCTGAGCTGATGGATTCTATCAATGCCAGCGGTGACTACGATGATGAGATTGCTGGCAAGATAGCGGCGGCGATCGAAGATTTTAAAGCTAACGGTGTCTACTAAGAGCACTTACTGAGAGTATCGAGCAATGGCTGGCGGTAAAGAAATAAAGACCAAGATCACGAGTGTTAAAAACACTCAAAAGATCACCAAGGCCATGGAAATGGTGGCAGCGAGTAAAATGCGTCGTGCCCAGGAGCAGATGTTTGAGACACGTCCCTATGCACAAAAAATTGCCACCGTGGTCGCGCATGTGGCTAGCTCGCATCCTGAATATAAGCATCCTTTTTTGATCGAGAGACCAATTAAGCGCGCCGGTATTATTGCGGTATCGACCGATCGAGGCCTATGTGGTGGCCTGAATACCAACATGTTCAAGAAATCATTGAATAAAATCGGCGAACTTGACGATCAGGGAATCGAAATCGAAGTAGTAACTTTCGGTAGTAAAGCACTTGGTTTTTATAAGCGGATTGGCGCGAAAATTGTCGCCGAAGCGAGCCATATAGGCGATCGGCCTGACATGGCAGCCATCATCGGTCCAGTTCAGGTGATGTTGAAAGCCTATGCAGACGGTGAAATAGACGTGATTTATTTAATCAGCAATGAATTCGTCAACACCATGACCCAGGAACCGAAGGTTACCCAACTAGTGCCAGTGATTCCGTCCGAAGATATCGAACTTAAGCACCACTGGGACTATATTTACGAACCTGACTCGAAAGAAGTGCTCGATAATGTACTGGATCGTTATATCGAGTCGTTGGTTTATCAGAGCGTGGTCGAAAATGTAGCCTGTGAAATGGCGTCACGTATGCTGGCGATGAAGAATGCAACCGACAATGCAGGCGAAATGATCAATGACCTGCAACTCATTTATAACCGCGAGCGCCAGGCAGGTATCACTCAGGAGATCAGTGAAATCGTCGGCGGCGCGGCAGCAGTTTAATATATATATTTTAGATTTTTTAAGAGGATAGAAGCATGAGTACAGGTAATATCGTGGAAGTAATCGGCGCTGTCGTCGACGTAGAGTTTCCTCGAGACTCTGTCCCCAGGGTTTACGATGCACTTAATATCGCAGCTGCGGATAACTTGACATTGGAAGTCCAGCAACAGCTGGGCGATGGCATTGTGCGTACTATCGCCATGGGCGCTTCCGAAGGTCTGCGTAGAGGATTGGAAGTTTCCAATACCGGCGGACCTATTACCGTACCTGTGGGCCAGAAGACCCTGGGCCGTATTATGGACGTACTGGGCAAGCCGATCGACGAGAAGGGAGAAATTGGTGAAGAAATGCGCATGCCAATTCACCGCACCCCGCCGAGCTTCGAGGAACAGGCAACATCGACCGAGATTCTTGAAACCGGCATCAAGGTTATCGACCTGGTTATGCCGATTGTAAAGGGCGGTAAGATCGGCCTGTTCGGTGGTGCCGGAGTGGGCAAGACCGTCACCCTGATGGAATTAATTCGTAACATCGCGGTTGAACACTCGGGCTTTTCGGTATTTGCCGGGGTTGGTGAAAGAACGCGAGAAGGTAACGATTTCTACCACGAAATGTCTGATGGCGGCGTACTCGATAAGGTGGCGCTGGTCTATGGCCAGATGAACGAGCCTCCTGGAAATCGCTTACGTGTTGCCTTGTCAGGCTTGACTATAGCCGAGCAATTCCGCGACGAAGGCCGAGACGTTTTGCTGTTTGTGGACAATATTTATCGCTATACACTGGCCGGGACCGAAGTTTCGGCATTGCTGGGTCGGATGCCTTCGGCGGTTGGCTATCAGCCCACGCTGGCAGAGGAAATGGGGACCTTGCAGGAACGTATTACTTCGACCAAGACAGGCTCTATTACCTCGTTCCAGGCGGTCTATGTACCGGCGGATGATTTGACCGACCCGTCACCCGCAACAACCTTTGCCCACCTCGATGCAACATTAGTATTGTCGCGTCAAATCGCTGAACTCGGTATTTATCCAGCGGTTGACCCGCTCGATTCTACCTCTCGAATTCTCGATCCGAACGTCGTCGGTAGCGAACACTACGATGTAGCGCGGGAGGTCCAGGGACTCCTGCAACGCTACAAGGAACTAAAAGACATTATTGCAATTCTCGGCATGGACGAATTATCTGAAGAAGACAAGCTCGCGGTTACCCGCGCGCGTAAGATACAACGCTACCTGTCACAGCCATTTTTCGTCGCCGAGGTATTCACTGGTTCACCGGGTAAATATGTATCGCTGAAAGATACCATCTCGGGGTTCAAGGCGATACTCGACGGTGACATGGATCAATATCCAGAGCAGGCGTTTTACATGGTCGGTGGCATTGATGAAGTCGTCGAAAGAGCTAAGGAGCTTTAAGGTAGGATCACATGGCCAATACCATAAAAGTTGATATCGTCAGTGCCGAAGAGCAGATTTTTTCGGGTGAGGCATATATGGTATATGCACCCGCGGTAATGGGTGAAGTTGGCATCGCGCCGCGCCATACACCGCTTATTTCACCATTAAAGCCCGGCGAAGTACGGCTTGATATGGGTGATGGAAAGGAAGAACTTTTCTTTATTTCTGGCGGCATCCTGGAAGTGCAACCACATATGGTAACGGTACTTTCTGATACCGCGATTCGCGCCCATGACTTGAATGAAGCGGCAGCGCTCGAAGCGAAGAAACGCGCCGAGGCAGCGCTACAGGATCAGAAGTCCGATCTGGATGTTGCCAAAGCGAGAGCAGAACTGGCGGCTGCAGCTGCGCAAATCGCTGCCATAAAAAGGATACGCAAAAGATAAAACTTACCTGCCATGACGCAAATTTTTCAAAAGGAGGCACTTTGCCTCCTTTTTTTTTGATCTTGGTTTACAATAGCTGCAATTCTTATTTTCAGGATATACCGCGCAATGCCGCTTAGCATTATCATTCTCGCCGCGGGGCAAGGGACCCGCATGAAGTCTTCTCGACCCAAGGTCATGCATCTGCTTGCCGGTAAGTCGATAATACAGCATGTGGTAGATACCTGCCTGGCGCTTGAGCCAGCGCAGATAATTGTAGTGGTTGGATATCGCTCGGATCAAATTCGTCAACTCATCAAAGGTCAGGGCGTTGAATTTGTCGAACAGGCGGAACAACTGGGGACGGGCCACGCTGTTGCCCAATGTCTGGGCGTCTTGAAAAGCGGCAATGATGTGCTCGTTTTGAATGGCGATGGCCCCTTGATTACTCTGCAAACGATAAAGCAGCTGGTCCGTGAGGCTGAACATTCGACGGTTGGTGTATTAAGTTTTTATGCAGAGAACCCACAGGGTTACGGTCGTATTCTACGATCGGCTAATGGTTACGTCGAAGCCATTATCGAGGATAAAGATGCCAGTGCTGAACAAAAAAAGATCCGCGAATCAAATGCAGGCATATTTTTTATCGACGGTAAAAAGATCAGGCATTTGATCGAAAAACTCGACAACAGGAATGCACAATCGGAGTATTATTTACCCGATGTAGTCAAACATTCGGTAATCGAAGGACTCAAGGTATCGGCGATTATCTGCACAAATGAAAGCGAAGTTTATGGTGTCAATACTCAGGCCCAATTGGCTGAAGTTGAAAAAATTTACCGCACCCGGCAAGCCATTAAATTGATGGAACAAGGCGCCAAACTGTACGATCCTGCGCGAATCGATGTTCGGGGCACTCTGCAAGTGGAGTCAGACGTTGAGATCGACGTTAACTGTGTATTCGAAGGCAACGTGACCCTGGCAGATAATGTGCGAATCGGCGCAAATTGTGTCATACGAAATACCACGATAGGTGCAGACAGTGTGATTTTGCCGATGACTCGCATCGATGAAGCTATTATTGGCTGTCGGGTGTCGATTGGCCCGTTTGCCAGGATTAGACCGGGAACCGAGTGTGCTGACGGGGTGAAGATAGGTAATTTTGTCGAAACCAAGAATTCACAAATTGGCCTGGCCAGTAAGGTTAGCCATCTGAGCTATATCGGCGACACGGTAATGGGATCCGAAGTGAATATAGGCGCTGGAACTATCACCTGTAATTATGATGGTGTGAATAAATTTAAAACCATTATAGAAGACAACGTGTTTATCGGCTCGGATACACAATTAGTGGCGCCGGTCAAAATCGCACGTGGCTCAACAATAGGTGCCGGGTCGACAATAACCAGAGATACCCCGGCAGGTCAGCTAACTCTGTCGAGGTCAAAACAGGTTACGATAAACGCCTGGAAGAGACCTGCCAGGAAAAGTCGGAAATAATCTTATGTGTGGAATTGTTGGCGCCGTAGCGCAAAGAGATGTGAGTTCGATACTGATGGAAGGACTTCGGCGGCTCGAATATCGTGGCTACGACTCCGCCGGTATTGCGGTTATAAGCGAACAAAAGCTAGAGCGTTTCCGAGCGCTGGGCAAGGTAAAAAAGCTGACGGATCGTGTACCTGCAGACCAGGCGGGCAAAATTGGCATCGCTCATACCCGATGGGCAAGTCATGGAAAGCCTTCTGAAATTAATGCACACCCGCATTTTTCGAGAGATCGTGTTGCGGTTGTACATAATGGAATTATTGAAAACTACAAGGAAATTCGAGAAAAATTGTTGGCTGGTGGATACCAGTTTAGTTCAGAAACCGACACAGAAGTCGTCGCACATCTGGTTGAAAGTTTATACAAAGATGACTTGTTCGAAGCAGTAAAACAAGCCGTCAATCAACTCAGGGGCGCTTATGCTTTAGCCATTATCACCACTGACGACCCGCAAACACTGGTTGCTTGCCGAAAGGGCTCCCCCCTGGTGCTGGGCGTCGGCATCGAGGAAAATTTTGTCGCTTCAGATGTGTCGGCATTGCTGCCGGTAACCAATCGGTTCATCTACCTGGATGAAGGTGATTTTGTTGTCCTTAATAAAAAAGGCTACCAGCTATTCGATGTTGCTGGTAAGGCAAAGGAGCTGGATATAAATGTCAGTGAACTGAGTAGCGATTCGGCGCATAAGGGCAATTATCGCCATTATATGCTGAAGGAAATATACGACCAGGCAAAATCAATTAGTGATTGCCTGGAAGGCCGAATTGGGTCCTTCGATGTGCTCGACGCGGTATTCGGAGCGGATGCAGAAACTATATTTAAACAGGTAAAAAATATTCAGATAGTGGCCTGTGGCACCAGCTATCATGCCGGTTACGTAGCGAAATACTGGTTTGAAAAGTTACTCGAGCTGCCCTGCCAAATTGAAGTGGCTAGCGAATTCCGCTATCGGGATTCGGTGGTTCCGAAAGACACGCTATTTGTTACCCTGTCCCAGTCAGGCGAAACGGCCGACACCCTCGCCGCGCTTCGAAATCTTTCTACAAACAATTACTGCGGGACATTGAGCATTTGCAATGTAGCCGAATCTTCTCTGGTGCGTGAGTCGGGCCTGGTGTTGATGACCCGTGCCGGTATCGAAATTGGCGTTGCTTCAACCAAGGCGTTTACCACGCAGCTGGTATCGATGTTATTACTCGCTATCGCCATAGGTAAGACACAGGGTATGGATGAAGCCTTGATTGCTTCCATCGTCAAGGAGCTGACCGAACTACCCCAGCAGGTCGAAAAATTACTCAAACTGGATGCACAAATTGAATTAATTGCCGGGGATTTTATCGACAAACAACACGCATTGTTTCTGGGTCGGGGTGAGCACTATCCAATCGCAATGGAAGGGGCATTAAAACTAAAAGAAATTTCATATATCCACGCCGAAGCTTACCCGGCGGGAGAATTAAAACACGGCCCCCTGGCACTGGTCGATGCCGAAATGCCAGTTGTCGTTGTTACGCCAAATGACCAGTTGCTGGAAAAACTACACTCCAATATGCAGGAAGTCAAAGCGCGTGGTGGGAGGCTATACGTATTTGCGCATCAGGGTGCCAAACTCGAAGGCGATGGAGACGATGTTGTGATCGAAATGGAATGCGAGACCCGTTGGGTTACGCCTATATTATCTACCATCCCATTGCAATTGCTTAGCTATCATGTAGCTGTGCTAAGGGGTACCGATGTTGATCAACCAAGAAATCTGGCCAAATCGGTGACTATAGAATAATGTAAACGTTTGTTTTTCTAGTCTAAAGCCCTCTCTAATTGGGAAATATTCCCCTGCCACGAATAGGCATCCTCTGAATTATAGACGACGTCAATCAGCTTCGAAACACTTATAAATCTAAATTCTTTGGTGATCTGCGGCAGGTTCTGGCGTAGAAAATTGATGGTCGATTGATGCGGATGACCGATGGCGATAGCGGAGCCACGATCACGCGCTTTTTCTAACCAGATTTGAAATTGCAGGCGTATGGATTCAATATTGGGGTGATCGTTATCAAGAAATACATCCCGGGAAATTGAATCGAGGCCAGAGTTTAGGGCCTCGGCATGGGCAACGCTACGGGCTGTTGTGCGGCTATCGAGAAAATACAACCCGGGGTTATAGGATTTGATGCTGTCCATGATGGGCCGCATAAAATAATCAATTTCAGTCAAACGGCTTCCCATGTGATTATTGATGCCCTTAATATTGGGTAAAGCGGATAACATGGATTGCAAATTTACGCTGAGCTGGTCTTCATCCATTGTTTCATCCAGGGCATTTGGTTCCGGTGGTGCCAATGAGCTGGACGCCTGTAAAGGGAGGTGGAGAATAATTTCCTTGTCTTTTTGCTGCGCGAATTTAGCCAATTTTTGACTGTAAGTAGCACCGGGGATGATAGCGTAGGTGTGGTCTCCCGACAGGTTAATCGCGGCCTGACCCAGCTGATAAGAATAGCCTAAATCATCAATCACCAGCGATAATAGAGGCCGTTGGTCGGCGGCCGCAAATGGCGACAGGCATAGCAACGGGATAATCAGGAGGCCCCTGCCCACAGTTAGCTGCTCAGCCGTTTTTTTGCTGATTCAAAATAGTCAGCCCTTTTAGCAAATTCAGGGCTTCGAATAACTGGAAGTCGGTCTCAGCCAGTTTTTCAGTATCATCTATATTTTCTTCGCTGGCCTCTGTCTCGCTGGTTTCACCGTCGGGGTTGCTGAGCCGACCATTGAGGTCTTTTTCAGAAAATGACGCACCGGGTTTATCTTCTTTAGCTGCGATTTTCAATGTTGTCAGGCTGATGTCCGGAATGATGCCTTTGGCCTGAATTGATCGTCCGTTGGGGGTGAAATAACGTGCTGTGGTTAATTTCACCGCAGAGCCATTGCGTAATTCCTGGATGGTCTGGACCGAGCCCTTGCCGAATGATTTGGTGCCCATGATAATAGCGCGATTATGGTCTTGCATCGCACCGGCAACTATTTCCGATGCGGAAGCCGATCCCCCGTTGATTAGGACGATCAATGGCGCGCCATTCAGACTATCACCCGGCGTCGCCAGATAACGATGGCTGGAGTCATCGATTCGGCCCTCGGTATAGACGATCAGGCCACTATCGATAAATGCATCGGAGACACCAACCGCGCCGTTCAGAACCCCGCCCGGGTTATTGCGCAGGTCAAGAATGAGGCCTTCGAGGGGAGTTTCCTTTTGCAAATCGGATATCGCCTTGAGTAAATCGGTAGTGGTACGCGACTGAAAATTGGTAATACGCACATATCCATAACCTGGCTCAAGCATGCGGTTCTTGACGCTCTTGACGCGAATTATTTCGCGCGTGATGGTTATCACCAGTGGTTTCAATTCACCTTCGCGGACGATGGTGAGAACGATATCTGTATTCGGTTCGCCACGCATTATCTTCACGGCCTCGTTCAGGGTCATGCCCTTAACCTGTTTATCATCAAGCTTAATAATCAGATCGCTCGCCTGGATACCGGCCCGTGCCGCTGGCGTATCGTCGATCGGTGAAATCACTTTTACAAAGCCGTTTTCCATGCTGACTTCGATGCCAAGACCACCGAACTGACCGGTGGTACCGATTTTCAATTCGCTAAATTCGCTGGTATTTAAATACGATGAATGAGGGTCGAGGCCACTCAGCATGCCTCGAATCGCATCCTCGATCAGGCTTTTGTCATCGACGCTTTCGACATAGTCAGATTTGATACGCGAGAAAACTTCGGTAAACGCCTGTAAGTCTTCAAACGGAATATCCTGGGTATCTTTTAGCGCATAGACGCTATGCCCGATTGCGATTGATACACCGAGCAATATGCCTACAACAAAGTAGGTTGATTTTCGTAATTTGTTAAGCATTAAGATCTCCGAGTGCCACGCGTTAATTGTAGACTAGATTTCGAGCTAGAAGTTGTCTGACACATCGAAAAATGTATTTTTCACTGACCATTACCAAATAATCATCGCTATAGGAGTCGCTGAGTAACGCGGCGGCTCACTTACTATAAATCGAGATGTAATATAGTTAAGATGCAAACAGATTGCTAGCCTTACACCACTTTGTAGGATTCTGCGGTTTGCCTTTTTTCCTTATTTCGAAGTATAAGCCGGTTTTTTGTTGTCCACCGCTGTTACCAATACTACTGATTATATCGCCAGACTCAACCCATTCGCCGGCGGATTTAAATAGAGATTCGTTATGCCCGTACAAAGACAGGTAAGAATTACCGTGATCAATGATAATTAGATTACCCATGCCACGAAGCCAGTCTGCGAAAGCGATACGCCCGCGTGCAACAGCTTTAACATGGTTACCGGCTGGGGCATAGATAATAACCCCCTGCCAGCGCAGATCTGCCGCCGTTTTTTGCCGCCCGAACAGTCTTTTAATCTCACCTTTGAGCGGCCAGGCTAATAGCCCCTTCAGCGTGGAGAAAGGTTTTCGTTCGAGCTCGGGTTCCGGTGCTTGAATTAAAATATCCTGAATCGATCCGATCAGGCTTTGCAGCTGGTCGGCTTCGTCTTCGAGGCGGCTAAGATTTCCACCCTGTTTGCGCAGTTGTTTATCCAGCGAGCTAATGATCCTTTTTCGTTTCACACTATCCTTATCCAGTTGAATCTTTTGCGTTTTTAGCAACAGGTGACTTTCACTCAGATATTGACGGGCCCTTTTGATGTCCGCCTCTGCTTCGAGTATTTTGTCTATGTTGCTTTTTACCTTAGCGATAAGATCTGCTCGCGCATTGGAAAAATACTGGTAATACACCAGATTACGCTGTAACTCAGCCGGGTTTTTCTGCGAAAATAACAGCTTTACCTTCTCTTGTCTGCCCAGCGTGAAGGCGGTATAAACTTGCTTGGCAAGCAAGTCGTTTTGCTGGCTTAATTGCCTTTGGTGTTTTTTGCGTGATGTGCGCAGCGTTTTCAAATCTGACTGCTTGTCTACAATCTTTTTATTCAAACTCCTAATTTTACGATTGATTTTAGCAACGACATTTTCTATTTTTTTAAGTTGTTTGGTGTAGCGTGATTTACTGTCTTCCTTGACTTCGATAGTTTGTTGCAACTTCGCTATTTTCGATTGCAATATCTTAAGATACTTTTCTTTTTGGTCTTTTTCACTAGCAGTGGCAGGCTGGGCGAGCAAGCTAAAAGCTAAAATAGTGATGAGCAGGACATGAGACAGCAAACCAGGGAACCACTGAATAAGTCCAATGGGATCTCTGCTAGCCCTGAAGCTGCTGTATGTAAGCTGTAGATCGAAAGCGCCTACTTCGATTACTGGAGCAACTTTTGCCGTGTCCCCTGGAGGGGGTTGAAACTCGGCAGCTGTATGCCAGAGACAACCGTAGAACCTGCTTAGCGGTTGCCAGATAGAATGGCTCATGAGGTGTCGTAAATGAAAAACTGCATGCCGCGAAATCATACTGGATTCTAGCAGAATTGGCGAATTAGCCGCCAATATCCCTGTAGTTGGCGCTACTAGACAATTTATTTCGATTCATACATAATCAATCGCTAATATTATTAATTGGTAATAAACCCCGAATGAATTTTGACCCGGTCAAATCCGCCGATGCGCCACAATTAATGGTGCGCGAGAAAGACATCGAAATGGCCTCACGCTCGCTAAAGGCGATGTCTCATCCATTACGATTAAAAATTCTCTGTACGCTCGGCAGTCAGGAAATCAGTGTTCAGGACATCGTCGATAATGTTGGCACTTCGCAAAGTAATATTTCTCAGCACCTCGCGATTTTACGCGATAAGGGTATACTAGCGTCGCGCAAGGATGCCAATCGAGTTTTTTATCGCGTCGGAGACGCTCGTACGCTACGTCTGATTGGCATGATGCAAGACGTATTCTGTTCCTACTAATTAGTATTTCATTATCCTATGTTTTTTACACTGATCACTGAATTTTCAGCAAATCATACCTTGCTGGTAGGCGGCTTTGTCGCTTTACTGGTCGCCGTTTTTATCAATGAGTTCAAGCACGCGTCACAGAAATTTTCCAGTCTGACGCCAGCCGGGGCGATCCAGTTGATAAATAATGAGGACGTCGTATTGCTTGATGTCAGGGAACCTGCTGAAACAACAGCGGGTAAAATTACCAAAGCCATTCAAATCCCGGTTGGTGCGGTCGGTCAGCGCGTTGCTGAACTCGATAAACACAAGGATAAAAATGTCATCGTATACTGTAAAACCGGCGCGCGGTCTGGGCTCGCTTGCAAGGAATTAAACAAGGCCGGTTTCGAAAAGGTCTATAGCCTGAGTGGCGGCATAACGGCCTGGCAGGAAGCGCATTTACCGATTAGTCGCAAATAACGATACTGCACAACAACTTCATTAAAGAGTATTAAATACGATGGCCGATGAGCAATCCCCGGAAACTCATTTTTCGATTCAAAAAATATACGTTAAAGACGTTTCTTTCGAATCGCCCGGTACGCCTAAATCCTTTAGCTTCGATAAATGGGAACCAAAAATCGAGCTAAATTTTAATAATGCCAATACCAGTATCGATGACAATTTATATGAGGCGGTGTTAACCGTTACGGCCACGGTTAAACAGAAGGAAAAAACCGCATTTTTGGTCGAGGTACAGCAGGCTGGGATTTTTGCAGTTGTCGGCTTTAATGAAAATGACCGAAAATATTTGCTTGGCAGTCAATGCATGAATATTCTTTTCCCCTACGCCAGAGAGGCAATATCAGATTTGACTACGCGGGGCGGATTCCCACCCCTGTTACTTTCGCCAGTGAATTTTGATGCGATCTACCAGCAACACATGCAGCAACAGACCGACAAGAAGCAGAATTCGAAGCATCAGGATGCTGAAAAAGCGGTTAAACACTAAGTCATTATCGAAGGCTGAACTGGTCTTAATAACGTTGATAAAGTACCGAACAGATGGTCGCTAAGTCGACCGTTGCTGTATTCGGTGCAGGTTCCTGGGGAACCGCACTGGCTATACAGCTGGCTCGAAACGGATTAGATGTTAACCTATGGGGGCATCGGCGTGATCATATCGAACGCCTGGTCCGTGAAAGCGAAAATTTGGCATATCTGCCGGGCATTAAATTAGATAAAAATATCAAACCCACCGCCTCTATAAAAGATTGTCTGCGGCAGGCACAAATAGTACTCATAGCGATTCCAAGCAAAGATTTCCGCGAGTTTCTACGAGCGCTGAAGCCGTATATAAGTCCTGAAATCCCCGTATTTTGGGCGACCAAAGGATTCGAAATTGCATCAGGAAAGTTATTGCATCAACTGGTTTGTGAAGAATTGCCGGGGCATCACTATGGCGTTGTATCCGGCCCGACTTTCGCATCTGAGGTGGCGCGGGGATTGCCTGCCGCAATTACATGTGCCGGAGACGATGCCACCACCACCGCCCTGTTTGCGGGCCTGCTACACGGTAATCGTTTTCGATGTTATACCTCCAGTGATGTCATCGGTGTCGAATTGGGCGGTGCGCTGAAAAATATTATCGCGATAGCGGCAGGTGTCGCCGATGGACTTGGGTTTGGAGCGAACACGCGGGCGGCTCTAATGACACGCGGCTTATCTGAGGTAATGCGCCTGGGCCGTAGTCTGGGTGCCCGCGAGGAAACTTTGATGGGATTAGCCGGCCTCGGCGACCTGATCCTCACCTGTACCGATGATCAGAGTAGAAACCGCCGATTTGGACTCGCTATTGGTGAGGGCAAGTCAGTACCGGAAGCCGAAATGGAGGTTGGTCAAACAGTGGAAGGCCTGCGCGCCGCTAAAGCAATTTTTCTTTTATCGAGAGAGCTTGATCTCGATTTACCGATAATGACGCAAGTGTATTACGTCCTTTATGAGGGCAGAAAACCGTTAGATGCGGTTAAATCACTGGAAGACAGGCCGCAAAAAGCGGAACTGGCTAATTAAAAAATCGTCTTAGGACGGCGTTGGTTAAGATTATCCAGGAAGCAGTAAGTACCAATAAAAACAAATGCTCTCGCAGAGGCGCAAAGCACGCAGAGAATTTTCGGAGTGAATCAATTTAACTTACGATAAATATAAACCATAATTCGATAATGCTCTTTGTAATATCACTTTTTTTATTACCTTAGCGTGCTTTGCGCCTCTGCGAGAGCGCTAATCAAGTTTGTACGCTGTCACTAATTATCTGAAGAATACTACTTGAATGCCTGCTGTCGCCAGGCCTCATATACTGCAATAGCCACCGTATTTGACAAATTGAGGCTTCTCGACCCTTCGACCATTGGAATCCGGAGTTTTTTGTCACTATCGAGTGAATCGAGAATTTTTTCCGGCAAACCACGGCTTTCAGGGCCAAACAGCAAGGCGTCTCCGGGTGCAAATTTAGCTTCTGTATAAGATAGCTTCGCCTTGGTGCTGAAACCGTATAAGTTGTTGAATTTACATAATTTAATAAAATTCTGAAACGATGGGTAGCAACATACTTTTGCCCATTCATGATAATCGAGGCCGGCCCTGCGCAGTAGCTTGTCCTCAAGTTTAAAACCCATTGGCTCAATCAAGTGCAACCTGCCCCCGGTATTTGCTGCCAGGCGAATGATATTGCCGGTATTTGGTGGAATTTCGGGTTCTAAAAGCACAATGTTGAGCATAATTTAACGAATTCAGTCATTTGACATCAAATATACCAGTTATCGGTTAAAAAATGTGCTAAAGACAATAGGTTATGACTATTTCTTTATGCAAACTCTAAATTAACTGGTAGCGCTGATATTGTGGGTTAGTCATTGCGGATTAAAATGGCAATTGGGAGAAAGGGAGTATGGGTAGCCTGTTTTCACTGGCAATAGATGGCAAGCAGATTGGGCCGGATTATCAATCTGTTAGTGCTACGCTAATAGTAACGGGTCTATTCTTGCTGCGGCAAGTCCAGGTGGTCGATGTGCGATGCGCAAATCAGACCTCAGGATTCGCCTGGTCGATGCGCTATTTTTGCTGTCCGTCCTATTTATGCAACACTTATAAATCTTTATATATCAAATAGTTCTAACGGTAATTTAAAGTAAGCATTGAGTTGTTGAGATTTAGACACTATAATTATCAGTCTGGAAGATCAGGATGACAATATGTCGCTGAGGAGCAAAAAAAAACCGACCCTGCTACTGGTCGACGATGATTCGATAATCGCCGATAGTCTTGAGTATGTTTTGAGCGAAGATTACCAGGTCAATCGCGCCAGCGACCGGCTCTCCAGTTTTGCGGTGCTCAACAAAATGGACGATTCGCCAACACTCGCGTTGGTCGATCTGGGATTGCCGCCGGATACGCATATACCCGATGAAGGACTGGCGGTGATACGGAAAATATCGCAAATGCACCCCACTACCAGGGTGCTGGTTTTGTCTGGGCAGGATAATAAGAAACATATATTTCAGGCCAGGGAAGAAGGTGCTGTAGATTTCATTTCCAAACCCTGCGATATCGCCGAAATTAAGGTACGTCTTAAAAAGCAAATTAAGGCAGGAGGCGGCGATACCAGCGACAGTGATATTGAAGGTCTTATCGGTTCTAGCGAAGCTGCAGAATTACTCCGCATGCAAATCAGACAAATTGCCAACTCGCCCTATCCGGTGTTGATTGAGGGTGAATCAGGCAGCGGAAAGGAGGTCGCGGCGAGAAACCTGCATCGTTGCAGTTCTCGAAAGCAACAGCCTTTTTTGACCCTGAATTGTGCCGCCTTCAATGGCGCGCTGCTTGAATCGCAGCTATTTGGTCATAGCAAGGGTGCATTTACCGGGGCGACTGAAACCAAGAAAGGTTTTTTTGAAGAGGTTAGCTCCGGCACGCTATTGCTCGACGAAGTGGCCGATTTGCCGATGAATTTGCAGGCCAAGCTTTTGCGGGTTCTCGAAGATGGGGAATTTTATCGCCTCGGAGAAACGCAGCCCCGGCATTCTT
>CBDUSZ010000006.1:0-37401 GCA_965370015.1 uncultured bacterium
GAGATGAAGTGGTTGGCAACCGGTGACAAGAATGTAATTAAACCCATCAAAAAACTAGACCTTCGGTATGCCTACATTATCGATCGACAAAGCGAGACACGTGTAGAACTTATAGGACAAAACTTGCTCGAAGATTATGACGACTATAAATTGGGAAATCTGACCGAAGCAATTTTTCTGCTGAGGGTTTCAGGCGGTTTTTAGGATCCAGGAATGAAAGGAATCACAATATCAGGGAGGGTGATGCACGTAGGAGTAATCCTGCTCATCGTACTCACTAACCTGCAGTCGCTACACGCCAATAGCAGTCAGATTGTTATCGTTAAAAGTAGCGACAATACCTATTTTAACCAGACGATTGAAACCATCATCAACCAGGTCGATGATCATATCGGATTAAAGATCATAGGTAGCAGTCTACTGGAATCTAACAGTGATATTGTGAAAAAGGCAGATATAGTAGTTACGCTTGGCGCTAGTTCTGCCAGTACCATTTCTAACCAGTCACCGAATCAGCTGATTATTAACGCCTATATTACCCTCGAACAAGCGAAGCAATTTCAACACCGCAATCAGAACCATATTACCGTACTACTAAACCAGCCCCTTGAGCGTTACCTGGCTTTTAGCCAGCATCTTTTGAATTTAAAAACACTAGGGACAATTAATCGCCCTAATCTGGTGTTAAACGGTCAGCAAAAAAAGTTACTAGGAAAATTAAACCTCAGGCTCGATCAATACGAACTGGGCGAGACCAATAAAAGGCTATTGGCCACGGTCAGACAACTCATCAGAAAAAATGAAGCCTTGCTCATGCTGCCGAACCAGTCAATTTACAACCGTGACA
Organism: uncultured bacterium; assembly: GCA_965370015.1. GTDB lineage: Bacteria > Pseudomonadota > Gammaproteobacteria. The sequence continues at coordinate 848 of CBDUSZ010000006.1, forward strand.
CGCTAAAAGGAATCTTGCTGACAGCTTATCGCGGTCGCACCCCGGTGGTCAGTTATTCACCCGGACACGTTAAATCTGGAGCCCTTGCCGCGATTTATTCATCCCCGGTGGATATTGGTCAGCAGCTCGCCAATCTGATCAACCAATACAACAGAGGCAAGCTAAATGCCAGAAATAAGATGATTTATGCCGAATCCTATTCGATAGCGACCAACCGGAGTGTGGCCCATGCACTCGGCCTCAACCTGCCGGACGAAGATAAATTACGCCAGTTCATCGATGAGGTGACAAGATGAATCGCCTCGGCATAAAGTTTCAAATATTGCTGATCACCCTCATCCCGGTTTTTCTGGCCGACCTGTTTTTCACTTATACCCATTACGATAGTAGCATCAAACAGGCCGAAGAATTGCTGCAAAGCAAAGGACAGATTATTGCCAAACAGCTCGCTGGGGCTTCAGAATTTGAACTGATTTCGGGACATGACCAGCAAATTCAATCTATGTTAAATCAGACCATCGATACCAATGCCATTGTCCAGGCATCGGTTTACGACCAACAAGGAAAGTTAGTAGCAAAATCGGCATCGGTAGAATATGACCCGCGCAATGTCCCTAGCTATTTTTACTATCGCAGTCCTGTTATTTCCCAAAGCACGACTCACCCTGACGTGTTTGTTCCTGAACAGGTCGTAGGCACAAGTATCTCTACTATCGGCTGGGTTCATTTATATATTTCTCGCGGACAACTGGAATCGACCAAGTCGCGCATCACCCAGGATTCGATCATTTTCTTCGTCCTTATTTTAGTCCTGTCCGTCATACTGATTGTGGTGATCGGTCGAAGCATAACGCAACCCATATTTACCCTACTGGAACACCTGCAAAATGTCGAAACAGGCCGTCTGGGTGAAACGATTGAGCCACTAGCCTCTAACGAAATAGGTGCTGTGCAAAAAGGCTTTAATCGCATGACACAGGCGCTACTCAGCAACCGAAAACAATTGAATGAAAAAATCCAGCAGGCAACACATCAATTAAGCGAAGCAATCACCGATATGGAAACCAAGAATCGTGAACTTGGTTTTGCCCGCGACGAAGCACAAGATGCAAACAGGATAAAATCGGAGTTTCTGGCGAATATGAGCCACGAAATTCGTACCCCTATAAATGGCATTAAAGGCTTCATCAGTCTGATGAGTCGTTCTGGTTTGAATCCCACCCAAAACAGATACGCCGACATAATTTTAAAATCAACTATCGATCTAACCAATATTATTAATGAAATTCTTGATTTTTCGAAGATGGAATCAGGGAAATTACAGATCATTGAGGACAATTTCGATCTGCATGAAATTATAGAACAGACACGTGACACTCTATTCATAACGATATTAGCGAAAAACATTGATTTAAATTTGATAATTTACAGCGATACACCGCGTAATGTCAGTGGCGACAAGCTACGTATAAAACAAATCCTGCTCAATCTTGTTGGCAATGCAATTAAATTCACCGATCAGGGAGAGGTTGTCATCAGGGTATCGCTAGAGAAACAAACTCAAACCGAAGTAACAATTCTTATTACCGTAGAAGATAGTGGAATCGGCATATCAGACGAGGATCAGGCAGGTTTATTTACAGCCTTCAGCCAGGTAGAAACTGCCGCTAATCGTCGTTTCACCGGCACAGGTCTTGGGCTGGCAATCAGCAAGAATCTAGTAGATCTGATGGGCGGGGACATAACATTACAAAGTGAAGTCGGTAAGGGTTCGATTTTTAGTATCCACTTGCCGCTTACGCTATCAAACCCAGCGAGTCAGGATATCCCGGAACAAGACAGCACCAGCAAAACCGCGATGATTGTTGCCAGTCGTAAAACCTGCTTACAGGAGCTGCAATCTTTGTACGATCGGACCGGAGTCATAACCGAATCAATACTGCTTGAGCAGCAATCAATTGAACAAATCAGGGAGAATATTCAACGAAACAAAAGCTTTATCGATTATCTTGTTATCGATTTTCGTCACCTCGAATGCGATCTCGAGAAAATATTAGATAGCGAAAAACAACCTGGTATGCGTATTATTGCGATGCACTATGATCCAGGCATGATTCCTCATCTCGATAGCAGCAGGTTCGAATTTATCTCCATTATCAACACCAGCAAGGCACTACGAAGCTTACTGGATAATTCGCTTATCGACGTCATCGATAAACAGGTGGACGAACAGGAACCCGCGTCTCCGCTACGTCCAAAAATTGTATTATTTGTCGACGATAACGAAATTAACCTCAAGCTCGGTAGCGAATTGATTCGAATATGGGGACACGAAGTCTGCGAAGCGAGTCATGCCAATGAGGCGATGAAACAGTACCTTAGTCAGGATTTTGATTTGATTATTCTTGATATTCAAATGCCCGATATTGATGGCGTAAAACTCATGAGTATGATGCGTGAAGAGCGCCCGCAAGACCCTGCTCCTTTCGTCGCGCTGACCGCAAACATATTGAATCAGGAAGCCGAGCGCTTGCTGGGCCTGGGATTTGACTACTACCTGGAAAAACCGATTGATGAGGAAAAATTCCGCGCCTTACTCGATGGTTCACTGCAGCGATCGAGCGCAGTACCCGAGCACCCGCTTATTAAAGAGCCGGACGCAAATACGGAATCGGTTGATATTAAACTATCCCTGGACCTCTCAGCTAACAATGAGTCTTTGTTACAACAAATATTCGAAATTTTGCTGCGCGATATCCCGCATCATAAGGATCAACTGTCAAACGCAGCCCAGCAATTAGACTACGAAAAACTATCGACGATTATTCACAAAATTCATGGGGTTACCTGTTACGCCTGCCTGCCACGACTAAAACTACAGGTGGAATCGATTCAGCAGAAACTCGCCCAGGAGTCCTATCTACATCTTGAAGTGGCGGTAGACGCGATGATAGAAGAACTCGAGCAAATCAGGCTGCAAGTTGAATCGTATTTGCACCAGGCAATGGACGATTTCGAAAATGTGGGCTAGGCAGCCAACCATCTTACCCAGGCGTATCTACGGCTCGCTAGCACTCAAGTATTACCAACGCGACAACATAACGTTTCTCATCCGATAGCGACACGAATACGTTTTCTACCTGTTTTTGATCAGCTATTTGCAAAGCCGTGTCTAAAAATTTCAATAATGGTTTACCATTTTTATCATTATTGATCTCAATACTTTTATAACCCACGCCACAACTAAAGCCGGTCCCAAGAGCTTTCGCAGCGGCTTCCTTGGCAGCAAATCGAGTTGCCAAATAGCTAGCCGGTTTATTTCGCCGTTGAAACTCGATGAGTTCGTTATAGGTCAAAATACGCTGAGCGATACGCCTATCGAATCGAGCCCAAATCTTTTCAAACCGCTCAGTTTCGGCTATATCGACACCGATGCCTACTATCATGCGCGCGCTTCGACCATCAATCGCTTCATTTCGCGGATTGAACTGGCGAGCCCATTAAATATTGCATCGGCAATAATCGCGTGACCAATATTCAGTTCAGAAACTAGCGGACAGGCCGCTATCGCCTGAACATTGTGATAATTCAATCCATGGCCCGCATTCACCTGCAGCCCCCGGCCATGCGCATATTCAAAAGCCTCGATTAACTTTTCCAACAAGGCTTGCTGCTCGTTCCCGTGCGCATCCGCAAAATGTCCTGTATGGATCTCGATACAAGGAGCGCCACATTCAATGACTGCATCAATCTGTTGCAGATTTGCATCGATAAACGGCGATACGCGCGAGCCGACTGCTGCCAGTTGGCGACAGGCCTCACCGACCTGATGAATCTGACCAGCGACATCGAGCCCTCCTTCGGTGGTTAGCTCCTCGCGCTTTTCAGGAACCAGGCAGACATCTTCCGCCTTGAATTCACAGGCAAATTCTAACATCTCCGGTGTCACCGCTATCTCCAGGTTGAGCTTGGTTTGTACCACCTGTTTTAACAATTGAGCATCCCGTTTTTGAATGTGGCGAAGATCTTCGCGTAGATGAAAGGTGATCGAGTCTGCACCCGACTGCTCGGCTATTTGTGCCGCGTAGACTGGATCTGGGTAGCGGGTACCGCGAGCCTGTCGCAATGTCGCAACATGATCAATATTAACTCCCAGGGTGATTTGATGGCTCATATCCGGCTCTTGATTTGTTGATAGATGTGACGGGATTTTAACTTTTTCCCGTGCAAGTTAAAGTCAATAATGCAGCGCATAACGGTTTTTGCCAATTGTAGCACCGCTTTATTTTTATACTGTTTCTGATTCCACGCAATTATCGTGCGCCCGTCAATAGCATTTGGATCTTTTACTCCACATGCAACAAATCCACTGGAAGCGATGAATTGATAAAATTGATCATGCGTTATAGATTCTCCAGATCCGGCATCCAGCCCGGTATCCGGCAAATAACCAAGCATCTTCATCATCGAACGCTCAAACTCCCGCAACTGTTCTTCTCCAAAACCATAGCCCGTGTTATTCAGCAATTCTCGGTAAAGGTCAAATAGCTCGAGATTCGGTTCCTGGCGGGGCAAAAACAGGGTTAACAGCTCGTTAACATATAACAAGGGCAGATATTGCTTCTCATCAACTGGCGTGTACGAACCATCAATCGACACCAGGGTCTTCAATTCACTACGCCCACTCCAACTTATCAGTAACGGGCAAAAGGGCTGAAATAGAGCAGATGATTTGCTCGCTCTGGCACCCTTCGCGATGACGCTGAGACAACCGTAATGAAGCGTAAATAAATCAAGAATCAGGCTTGAGTTGCGCCAGTCTCGTCGATGTAATATATATGCAGGCTGATCAATGACTCGGGTTGGCATCGGAATAACCAAAAGAAGCCAGGGATTGCTCATCGTCGGCCCAATCCTCGCGTACTTTGACCCAGAGCTGTAAATAGACTTTGTTAGCAACCAGACGCTGAATGTCTTCGCGAGCCTGGCTACCGGTTTTTTTCAGCAGACTACCTTTTTTGCCGATCACTATACCCTTTTGTGATTTGCGCTCTACCCAGATAGTCGCTGAAATACGCACCATATCGCTCTCTTCCTTATAGTGGTCAATGCTAACTGTTATCGAATAAGGTAACTCCTGTTTGAGCAAACGAAATAATTTCTCACGAATAATTTCGGCAGCAATAAATCGCATCGATTTATCGGTCAGTTGATCATCGGGAAACTGTGGAACACCTTCCGCCAAACGGCTAATAATTAACGCCTCTAGTCGCTCAAGATTCTCCTGCTGCAAAGCTGAAACCGGAACAATTTCACGCTCAGGCGCGCATTGAGCAATTCGACGCATTATTGGTAGACAGTCTTGCTTGCTGATTTGATCGATTTTGTTAAGAACGATCATAACATTGTCGAAATTTTCGACTCGTTTCAAAATTTTTTCGTCGTCTTGATTGAATCGCTTCACTTCGAGTAACACACAAATCAGGTCGGCATCTGACAGCATACTCGTCGCAGCACGATTCATGTAACGATGAATCGCCTTTCGATTATTATCGTGAATTCCCGGCGTATCCACAAAAATACACTGGTAGTTTTCGGTAGTTTTAATGCCTAAAATTTGGTGGCGCGTGGTTTGTGGACGGTGAGCGGTGATACTTACCTTTTCACCGATCAGGGCATTCATCAGAGTCGATTTCCCAGTATTCGGCTTGCCGATTAACGCCACGTATCCAGTTTTAAATCCGTTGCTCATAACCGTAACTGATCCAGTGTCTGTTTAGCGGCACTTTGCTCGGCTTTTTTACGGCTTGATCCGGTTCCGCTGCATTGTAATTGCAGCGACGTGACACTACAGGAAACCGTAAACACCTGATCATGCGATTTTCCTGTCGTTTTTATCACCGTGTATTCGGGTAAATCTAATTGTTTCGACTGCAGGTATTCCTGTAATCGAGTCTTAGCATCTTTGAGCGTATCGGTATCGGGCAAAGTGCGCAAATAGTTCCGATACAGAAACAGAATAGTATCGCGCGCCTGCTCGAAGCCGCTATCCAGATATATGGCGCCAATAATAGCTTCAAGCGTATCAGAGAGAATTGACGACCGGCGAAACCCACCGCTTTTTAACTCGCCACCGCCCAGGTAAATAAAGTCACCGAGAGCAAAATCACGAGCCACCTGTGCTAGCGCGTCTTCATTCACCAGCGAAGCGCGGATACGGCTCAAATCACCTTCATCCGCCCCAGGTTCACGTTGATAAATGTGCTGTGAAATAACCATATTGAGCACGCTATCACCGAGAAACTCCAGCCTCTCGTTATTTTTACTGCGTGAACAACTGCGGTGAGTAAGTGCCTGTTCGAGTAAGTCTAAATGTTTGAACTGATAGTTTAAGATAGATTGGAATTTATCGAGTATCACCGATCGATCACTACCGACTCGGAAAAATTACCACCGATAAATAAATTGCCAATATACGGACGCTGCGTTTCATAGGTAATGGTTACGGTAGTTTTGCCATTTTTTCGCTCTATCTTCACATTTTCGCGTTTGATGCTTAAGATATGATTAACAGATAAACGATTAATAATCCCGTTCCAAATGGCACGCTTGGATTTTGGATCAATTTTTTGATCCTCCTTGACCGAATTCAATACTGACTGAATGGTAAAATTTTCGTTGTATATCGGAAATATTTTAAAGAAGGAAATTGTAAGTAGACCAAAAATAGCGACCACCACCATCCAGCCCAGGAAGGACAGTCCTTGTTGCCGGTACCCGATACTTGTTATGTTATTCATTATCATCACCTCAATCTGAAATTCGTGTCCCTATTCTGGATATATCCAGACCACTACCGCCTTCCCGCCAATCCCAGTGCATCCATATCATCACAGCCTTTCCGACCAAATTTTTCTTCGGAACAAATCCCCAGAAGCGACTATCGTTACTGTGGTCCCGGTTATCACCCATCACGAAATACTCGCCTTCTGGCACGAAAATTTCACCATCAAAAGTATAGCGAACATCTGGATTAGTCATCACCGTATAACCCGACTGATCGAAGTTCTCAATAAATACATCGCAGGCTGCATCGACTTTATCACAGCCACCGTTATTCATCATGTTTTCACCAGTACCCAAACCCTCGTACTTGTGGTCAAAGGCCATGCTGACGGGCCTGCCATTCACCGTCAATCGTCTATTATAATATTTAATATGATCTCCGGGTAATCCAATGATGCGCTTAATATAATCCAGTGATTCATTCTCCGGATAGCGAAATACTGCCACATCACCGCGTTTCGGGTTTTCTCCGTCGGTTATCCGGGTATGGATAACCGGCAGGCGTACACCATAGTCATATTTATTAACCAGTATGAAGTCACCAACCAGCAGGCTTGGCATCATAGACCCTGAGGGTATACGAAATGGTTCATACAAAAATGATCGTAGCACCATGACCGCCAACAATACCGGGAAAAAGGATTTCGAATATTCTATCAAAATTGGATCAGGCAGAGTTTTGCTGGTCGCTGCCTGCTGACGCGATCCGGCAAAAAAAACTGCGTCTATTAACCAGATCAAACCAGTTAACGCTGTTGCTATGACTAACAAAAATTCAAAATCAAAATGAACCATTAACCTTACTTACCTCAACTATCGACCTTTAACACGGCCAAAAATGCATCCTGCGGAATTTGAACGCTTCCAACCTGCTTCATGCGTTTTTTACCCGCTTTTTGCTTTTCTAACAATTTTCGCTTTCTTGAAATATCCCCGCCATAACATTTTGCGGTGACATTTTTCCGTAACGCCTTTACATTGGTGCGTGCAACGATATTAGACCCTATTGCTGCCTGTATAGCGACATCAAACATTTGCCGCGGAATCAATTCCTTCATCTTCGATGCGAGTTCTCGTCCGCGATATTCAGCGTTATCGCGATGCACAATCAAAGACAATGCATCGACTTTCTCTGCATTGATCAACACATCCAGTTTCACCAGATTTGCAACCTCAAATCGGAGTAACTCGTAATCAAAAGAAGCATAACCCCGGCTAACCGACTTTAATCGATCAAAAAAATCGAGCACCACTTCACTCAAAGGTAACTCAAATACCAACGAAACCTGATTACCAATATACTGCATATCTTTCTGAATACCGCGCTTTTCAATGCATAGCGCGATAACTGAACCAATATAATCCGCCGGCAGTAAAATATTCGCCTGGATGATCGGTTCTCTAATTTCGTTAATCTTATTGACTGGCGGCAAATCAGCCGGATTATGAATTTCAATAATATCGCCAGAGGTCGTTTCAACTTGATAAATTACGGTTGGTGCCGTCGTAATCAAGTCTAGATCGTATTCACGCTCCAGCCGTTCCTGCACGATTTCCATATGCAGCATACCCAAAAAACCACATCGGAAGCCAAAACCCAGTGCCTGCGAAGTTTCCGGTTCGAATTGTAGCGCAGCATCATTCAATTTCAGTTTTTTCAGTGCTTCACGGCAGTTTTCGTAATCATCAGAACTGATCGGAAACATACCTGCAAACACCCTGGGCTGGATTTCCCTAAAATCGGCAAGTGCCTGAGGAGCGGGTTTCTGGCTCAGAGTTATCGTATCGCCGACCTTGGCCGACTCTATATCCTTGATGCCAGATATGATAAAACCAACATCACCTGCCTGCAACTGTGCAGTCTCCTTTCGTTTAGGAGTAAATACACCAACCTTCTCCACTAAATATTCACGGCCAGTCGACATCATTTGAATTTTCTGGCGCGGTCGTATACTACCCTCCATAACCCTCACCAGGGTAATGACTCCGACATAATTATCAAACCAGGAATCAATTACCAGAGCCTGGGTTCTGTTCGAGGCATCACCAGTTGGTGCCGGTATCAATTCGATAATCTGTTCTAGCAAATCCTCGACTCCAATCCCTGTCTTGGCACTCACCTCAATTGTCTGAGATGTGTCCAGCCCAATAATTTCCTCAATCTCCGATTTGACCCGTTCGGGTTCAGCAGCAGGCAAGTCAATTTTGTTCAATACCGGTATCACTTCCAGGTCAAGGTCGATGGCGGTGTAGCAATTTGCGACACTTTGTGCTTCCACGCCCTGTGATGCATCTACGACCAGTATCGCTCCCTCACAGGCAGCGAGCGATCGCGATACCTCGTACGAAAAATCGACGTGTCCCGGGGTATCAATAAAGTTTAATGTGTAGGTCTCACCATCTTTCGCCTCGTATTGAAGCGATACGCTTTGTGCCTTAATAGTAATCCCGCGTTCTCGCTCAAGATCCATCGAATCCAGTACCTGGGCTCCCATTTCACGCTCGCTGAGACCGCCGCAAATTTGAATAAAGCGATCAGCCAGGGTCGATTTGCCATGGTCGATATGAGCAATAATTGAAAAATTTCGGATATTTTTCGTCCGCATCGATGAATATTTCCCCTGACGGATTTCGGCTTTGGGTGGCCTGCGACGCGACTTTAGCCCAGGCTCCCGATAAAAACCCGCGAAGTTTACGGTAAACCCAGGTAAATCAACAGCAAAAAGGTGAAAAATTAATATTTCATCGGACTGCCCGCTCTTCCTGGCAGGATGAGTAATATAAAAATCTAAAAAATTCCGCGGCTAGATTTAATAGGAAAATTACCTGGACACTAATTCAGCAGGGCAAGGAGCGCCTTTTCATCGAAGAAATGGTGACAGATCTCCTGTTCTCCATAACAGAGAACAGGAACCTGGGCATCATATTGGCGTATCAAATTGACATCTCGATCAATATCGATTTCTCGCCAGTTGATCGGTTGCCGGTTACGGTTGAAAACAACCAGTGATTTGCGCATTGCATCGCACAGATGGCAATCCTCTCGATAATAAAAATCTAACTCCACGAGCCAGAATAAATATCTTTATGCTTATGAGTCTTCGGGGCGGATAGCCAGGAATACTGGGCCGGATCGTCTCTGAACCAACAATGCTACCGATTTTCCAACTTTCAAATCACCAGTAATTGCGTCGAAATCTTCCACCGATGCCACCCCCTGATTATCAATCATGGTTATGATATCGCCTTTTCGTATACCTGCCTCACGAGCTGAACCCCTTTCGTCGACCTCGGTCACTATCACGCCAGACTCAATCTTAAGTTTCTTCTGAATCGATTTTGACAATTCGATCACGCTCATGCCAAGCGCAAATTTTTCAACTGGTTTATCATCAGGCTCTGGCGTGAAGGCAGCCTTTGTCATCGAAGTTGGTAACTCCGCAATTCTAACCTTAATTTGTTCGCGAGCGCGATTACGAATAATCGTAACCTTCGCGTCTTTACCAACAGTTGACCGGCCTACCAATGGCGGCAAGCTGCTCGAACGCATGACTATCTTGCCATTAAATTCGACAATTACATCACCCACCTGCAAGCCAGCCTCCTCTGCAGGACTGTTATCTAATACTTTAGCAACTAAAGCGCCCTGGGGATTGTCCATGCCAAAGGATTCTGCTAATTCACGCGTGACTTCCTGAATCAAAACACCGAGCCATCCCCGCGATACACTACCTTTTTCTTTAATTTGATTTGCAACATCTACTGCCATTTCTATCGGAATGGCAAAAGACAAGCCCATGAAACCACCGGTACGGCTGTAAATTTGTGAATTGATACCGATCACTTCGCCGTCAAGATTGAATAAGGGACCACCCGAGTTACCAGGATTAATCGCCACATCGGTCTGGATAAAGGGTACATAGTTGTCGCCAGGCAAGCTACGTCCTTTTGCACTGACGATGCCCGCGGTTACTGAATGATCAAAGCCAAAGGGTGAGCCAATAGCCAACACCCATTCACCCACCTTTAAACTATCCGAATCCCCAAATTTAAGCACCGGTAAGTTTTTGCCATCTACCTTCAATACCGCGATATCAGATGCCTTATCGGAACCGATAATTTTAGCCACATATTCCTCACGATTGGCGAGTCGAACAATCACTTCGTCAGCACCCTCGATAACGTGATGATTGGTCAAGATATAGCCATCCTTTGAAATAATAAACCCTGAACCCAGGGACTGTGAATCACGTAGTATTTCGCCTGGATTTTCGTCATTGAAAAATTTTTCAAATAACTCTCCAAACGGAGAACCTTCTGGAAGACTGGGGACCGAGGGGTGTTGAGTAGATTTACTTTTTCGCACTTTAGTTTTTGTGCTGATATTGACCACAGAGTTTTTTGCTTCATCGACAATTTGAGTAAAGTCCGGCAATGCAGCATGCACCGCTAACGAACTACTCACTATCATGATTAAAATTAAACGGAAGATGTATCTGTTATTAACTTTCATAATTTTGCACCTAAAATTTTTTAATTCACGTCCAACTAAGACCCAGCTTCAACCTTTCGGTTCACCATTAATTTCTACAATTAGCAGATTAAATTGACCCGAAAAGCGACTCTTTGCGATAACTGCAGAACAGGTCAATGCCGATGAGAATCCAACTGCTGCGAGCATAATTGTCACCATATCAGAATTACCAGATAGCCCCTGAGCCAACAGGCCACCTACCATCAATCCCAGTAAAGGCAGGCCGTATATCAACAGGCTCACATTTAAAAAAGCCTTGTCCTGTATTCCTAATACAACCTTGTCACCGGTCTTCAAGTTATATTCATTGCGGACGGTCAGTGGCCTGGATCGGTGGCCAAGCAAACGGCCGAGAGCACCGGTACCACAGCCCCTACTGAGTTCGCATTGACTACAGGCACCATGAGATTGCACCTCGATTATAGCCAGATCTCCATCGAGTCCGGTGACAATAGCCTGTTGTTTAGTCATGCGAGAATTATAGTGCTAATCGACACCAGCTTCGACTGTAATTTAACAACACCCTGGCTCAATGCGGACTTTCGCTGCGGCGGGCTTTTTTATTCAGGGCTTTTGGTAATACACTGATTCGGCCACTAGCCGTACGGTAGCTGCCGGAACTTCACCTATCGCCGTTACCGAATAATCGTTAAATAAGCGAATGAATCCGTTCACGGCCCCCATCGACGTCTCACCCTGGGGTGTTTGCGCAGTTTGCTTTTCAATAAATACTGACAATGAAGCCAGCCCATCTGTATAAACCATTTGCTGGATAAAACGATCCGTGCCAGCAATTCTTCTTTTTATCGCCGATTTCTGCCAAAAGCCGGCAGGCAGATTGGAAATTTTCCAGATCTGATCAGCCTCAAGGTTTCCGGAGGCATTTCCAAAGTGATATTGAATAAGCGAATAACTGTCGTCGAGCTCTGGCATCGTAATTGACGGTAATGGACTATTTATGTTCAGCACTTTGAGATTGGTAAACATGACCTGCTCCACCACCTGGCGTCGCTCATTGATTAAAATAGATCTTAGCAATAGAGCGTTACTTGAACTTATCCATAACTTGAGCCCATAGCGGAATTGATCTCTGGGCTTGAAATTCACAATTACTGTATTGTATCCAGCAACTCGATTTCCATCGGCCAGGCTCATATCATAGTATTTGCTAATTTTAGCAATATTGTCCGGGATCAATAGCGGGGAAAAGGAATTTTGGTTCGAATTATCTACCACGACCTTTCGGCTGTCAGGCCAAATACAGGTCAAATTTTTATTATCTCGAATTACTTCACGCGCCTCTCCATTTAATGAAAGCAGTTTCTCTTTTTCGCCAAATTTATCTTTTATATGCAGGATCGACATGCTTTCGAGCTGGTTTCCGTGCATATATATAAAATTCCCTTCATAACTCAAGTTACGCATCGAGTCGGACATTTTATTAACCCACTCCACCGCCGGATTAGCGGATGCCGATGCGATATTTACCAGCAGAACCAGAAATAGAAAAAAATATATGCGTATAAAATTCAATTTATCTACTGTCCGATCACTTTTGAGCATCAAACCCGGCAACTCTGGCCTGCGGGATGAAACCCTGCAGAGAGTTAGAGTATTCCGTATGATTCACCAGGTAAGCGTTTAATTTTTGTTGCAATTTCGGGTTGTTGCTTATCTTCCAGCGCATGCCATTATTTAACGATGAAGATACGGGTACAGCATTAATCTGAAAAGTCTGACTGGCCAGGCGCTGAATTTTCTTTTCATCGGCGCTGACAATTTGATCAGTAGCCTGTCCGGAATTAATTTCCACATTCGTGAATTGCCATAGCGTAATTGACACTACCGCCACCGATGCGGCTAATGCCATCCCGGCGAACGGTTTCACAATTGACCAGGTCCAGATCGATTTCCCGATTGCCAATCCAGAGTCGCTATTATGCGGCACTTTATTGCCAGACTTCTCGGCCACATTTTCGATTTGACCGATTTTCGCCCTGACATTCGCACTGAAGTCGGTAAAAATATGGCCAGGTAAATCATGACGCATTGCCTGACCTATCATCTGGTAGCGATACATACTATATTGCAAATTGACATCGTTCTCGACTTCGTCAAGTACGGCTTTGCTCTGCTCATCACTGGTAAACTCATCCAGTAAAAAAGATATTTTTTCCTGCTGCTCAGTCATGAAACTACTCCTGGCTAAAAACTATTATGAAAAATCTGAATTGTTCAGACTTTTCAGTGGTACACGAGCAGGCTCTTGCATCTCGGCAATTGCTCCTGCTTTGCCTGAAGGCTACCTATTGGCGCCTTATTTAAGTTACATCCAGGTAACGATGCAAAACCTGCAGTTGCCACATCCGTATGAGTCATGTTCCTTCCTCCTGGAATTCCATTCTCTGGTCGGTAATCAGTACATCCCTGCACCACTCCAAATGGAAGAATTTTCAGAGGCTGCTTAAACTCTGTCTTTACTTAGTCACTCTAATAGCGGTCTAAGTTCCTTATCTATTGCATCTCGGGCACGAAATATTCTGGATCGAACCGTTCCGATGGGACAATCCATTACCTCGGCTATTTCTTCATAGCTTAGTCCCTCAATCTCTCTCAGGGTAATCGCCGACTTGAGATCATCTGGCAAATCGGCGATTGCCTGAAACACTGTCTTCTCAATTTCTTCGCCAAGCAATAAATTTTCGGGAGTAGTATATTCCTTTAACCCTGACTCACCTTCAAAATGCTCAGCATCCTCGATATCAACGGTATAATTCGGCGACTTGCGTGCTCTCGAAGCGAGGTGATTCTTCGCGGTATTAGCAGCAATGCGGTAAAGCCAGGTATAGAACTGGCTATCACCCCGAAAATTCCCAATCGCACGGTAGGCTTTTATAAAGGCATCCTGTGCAATGTCGTAACACTCTGTCTGGTCAGACACGAAACGATTGATCAGGTTCACTACTTTATGCTGATATTTTAGTACTAAAATATCAAACGCGGCCTTGTCCCCTGCCTGTACCCGTTTAACCAGTTCTACATCGAGTAGATTCGTCCCCATTTAAGACCCTTATATTGTTCTCACAGTGCGCACACGCCAGAAATACTGACCAGATTAATTAGGTGATGCGATTCGGTCATGTCAACACAACCCGGTTGTTTGATGCTCGCCACCGATGCTAAAAGCTTATTTTTCGACAATTGGGATTAAAGACTGATTAACTATTTAAAAGTTCAGTGCAATAGTGTCCCGTTAATGGTGCCAAAGGCATATTGAGATTTAATATTACCCTGAATATCATTTCAATACCGGGTTATTAATCTTTTTGTTACCGGCTATTTCGATATAATCTGGGGTGAATCAATACACTCAGGATCGGGCATGAGCAGACAATATAATTATGACGTGGTTATCGTCGGTTCAGGCGCGGCAGGATTATCGACCGCCCTACATTTACCAACATCCACCTCGGTTGCAATCCTGGCGAAAAACAATTTCGAACAATACTCAAGTTATTTTGCCCAGGGCGGCATTTCAGCGGTTTTGGAACCCGACGATAGCGTTGAACTACACACCAGAGATACTATGATCGCCGGAGCCGGACTGTGTGACGAGGAAGTCGTATCATTCACCGCCTCAGCCGGAAAGCAATGCATCCAGTGGCTAACGGATCTTGGCATGCCCTTCACCAGGGATAGACAGGATGTCAGCGACAGTGGCTTCCATTTAACTCGCGAGGGCGGGCACAGCAAGCGCCGTGTCGTGCATGCAGCCGATGCCACTGGCAAAGCGCTGCAACAAACCTTATTTGCCCATGTGCATGAACACAGCAATATAACAATATTCGACCAGCATATCGCAATTGACCTGATTGGTGCAGACGAACAATGCCAGGGGCTGTATGCACTAAATCGTAACGATCAGCATGTCGACGTGTTTTCGGCACAAAAAATAGTGCTGGCAACAGGTGGTGCCAGCAAAGTCTATCTTTATACGAGTAATCCAGACGGATCCACCGGTGATGGTATTGCGATGGCATGGCGCGCTGGCTGCCGGGTTGCCAACATGGAATTTATTCAATTTCACCCCACTTGCCTCTACCACCCGGAAGCGAAATCATTTCTCATCACAGAAGCGATTCGCGGCGAAGGTGGGATATTATGCTTGCCCAATGGTAAAAGATTCATGCACCGTTTTGACCAACGCGCCGAACTGGCACCGAGAGATATAGTCGCAAGAGCAATCGACCATGAGATGAAAAGACTCGGTATTGATTGCGTATATCTCGACATCAGTCACAAAAGCAGGGCTTTTATCAAGTCGCACTTTCCAACTATTTACCAACGCTGCGCTAAATTCGATATCGATATTACGAGCCAACCGATACCCGTGGTTCCAGCCGCGCATTACACCTGTGGTGGCATTATGATTGACACCCACGGTAAAACCGATGTCGAAAACTTGTACGCTGCCGGTGAAGTGACCTATTCCGGCCTACACGGGGCAAACCGTATGGCGAGTAATTCGCTACTTGAGTGTCTGGTATTTGCGCGTTCATCCGCCGAACATATCAGTCACTCCCTTTCTAACAGGTTCAAGCATCATGCGCTCCCTTCCTGGGATGAATCACAGGTCACCGATTCAGATGAAGATATCGTGGTGGCCCATAATTGGGACGAATTGCGCCGATTTATGTGGGACTATGTCGGCATCGTACGCACTAATAAGCGACTCAAGCGGGCGCTGAACCGAACCCGACTACTAATGCGCGAGATCAATGAATATTACGGTAATTATAAAGTATCGCCAGACTTACTGGAGCTTCGAAATCTAGTCGTGGTGGCAGAGTTGATTATTCGATCTGCCATGTTACGTAAGGAAAGTCGAGGATTACATTTCACGCTCGATTATCCACAAACGAAAGACGAATCCGCTTCACCGACTATATTGATACCTGAGATCAACGCTTCGCATAAACCGCAAAAAATATCGCTTATCTCCCCTTAGGGAAACTGCCGCCTCAGAATATTCATTCCTGTTTTCCTATGCCCACCGTTTCTTTATACTATTCGGAAGAAGAACTATACCACCCAGCAAAATAAAACAACGGCATGATAAAACAATACCACACATCGATTCAAACGCGAGGCAGGGCAACCATAAATATAACCGCCGAGATAGAACAGTTAGTCGATAAATCAGGTATAAATACCGGCCTTTGCAATATATTCGTTGCACATACCAGTGCGTCATTGATCATCACCGAAAATGCCGACAGCAATGTACACGAGGATCTGGAGAATTTTATCTCCGGGCTGGTGCAAGATGGCGACCCCGCCTATTTACACGATCAGGAAGGACCCGACGATATGTCGGCACATATTCGATCGATACTGACCCAAAGCGAAATCAGTGTGCCAATTTGCAACGCCAGTTTAACACTGGGCACCTGGCAGGGTATCTACCTGTGGGAACACAGAACCAGCCCACATAGGCGTAATCTCATCGTCACTCTTCATGGAGACAATAGGTAGATTAAGAATTTCGCTTTGTCATAATCCGATAAAAGCGGAAAATATAACTATTCGAAATTCATCACTAATTGAGCAGAGGAAATAATATGAAAGTTATCCTGTTGGGACCGCCTGGTGCAGGTAAGGGCACCATCGCCAAAGTTTTAACTCAATATGATGGTTCGGTACAGATATCTACCGGCGATATTTTACGGGCTGCGGTTGCCGCCAGCACCGAACTCGGAAAACTGGCTGAGGCCACGATGAAAGCTGGTGACCTGGTCAGCGACGATTTAATTATGGGAATTATGCGAGAAAGGCTGAGACAGGATGACTGTAAAGCAGGGTATCTTCTGGATGGTTTCCCGCGCACTATCCCGCAGGCCGAGGCGTTAAAAGTACTGCTCGAAGATATAGATGAAAAGCTCGACTGCGCGCTTGAACTTGATGTTCCAAGAGAGGTTATCATCGATCGCCTGACGACACGTCGTACCTGCACTCAATGTGGCGAGATCTATAACGTGAAATCGAAACCCCCAAAACTAGAAGGTATTTGTGATGTCTGCGGTGGCGATATCGTCCAGCGCGACGACGAAACTGAGGAAGCAATTCTTAACCGTCTGCAGGTATATTCAGAACAAACCGCGCTACTGATAGATTTTTATCGTGATGAAGGTCTATTGCTAAGTATTCAGGGCTCCGATAGCAATCAGGTACTTGAAGCATTGAAATCGAGGCTGGAATAACCGCATTCTGTGGTTATAAAAATCATCTTCAGAGCAACTGGCGCTTCGAAAGAGGCGCCCTTTAATCGGCTTCGACTTCGATTCGTTCTATCCCGGCGACATACACTTTGCGCCCCTCGAGCGTGGTAAAACTGCTGGCCTGTACATCCTCTCGTCGAGCCAGATAACTACTTCTTACGCCGGTTTGGGTATTGATTACATGTACAGTAACAGTCGCGTAATTACCTGAGAGCTCAACATATATCATCACCGATGCGGCGAGCACCATAATGAACATAAAAAAATAGGTCCCGCGTCGCAGCATCGCCTTGCGTTGCTGGTCTTTTTTACTCGCCACTACCAGCATCGGCTGATGATTTTTCCCACGTTTTGAAGAGGCAAACCAAAAGCAAACCACTATGACCAATAGGGTTAATATAATTTTAGTTAACAATTACTCGACTCCGGTTTAAGTTCGCTCAAAAGTGACTAAATGATCGACATGCAGGCGAATACCTATGCGTTCGTTTATCTTATGATTGTGGTGGCTGGGTGCAAGACATAATACTTCAATACCGCTGTCCATGCGCAAAAAATAGAGGAAATCTGCGCCACGAAAAGACTTGTCGATGACTACGGCGGTTTCACTGGAGTTATCCTCATGAATCACGTCATCGGGACGGATCAACACATCCACCGTTGTACCTTTTTCACTTTTAATCAGTTCCGTTCCCTGGATAGAACCCAATTCGGTGCGAACTGAATGCTGGCTTTCTACGACGGCAGGAATAATAACCCCCTGCCCTATAAAGCCTGCCACGAATCGATTCGCTGGCCGATGATAGAGATTATAGCCGCTGTCATGCTGTTGAATTCTACCCTCATTCATCACACAAATTTTATCCGCCATCGCAAATGCTTCATGCTGGTCATGCGTTACCAGGATCGCGGTAATATTCTCCTGCCTTATGATATTACGCACTTCACGCGCAAGCTGCTCGCGCAAATCAACATCCATGCTTGAAAAAGGCTCATCCATCAATAACAAACTGGGTTGTGGCGCCATGGCTCGTGCCAAAGCGACTCGTTGTTGTTGGCCGCCAGACAACTGATGAGGGTAGGCCTGGCCGTAAGCCAGCATTCCGGTAATTGCGAGCAACTCCTTGACTCTGGACTGTTGTTGCCTGGAACTCCATGAGTTTAGCCCGAAACGAATATTATCAGCCACTGACAAATGAGGGAATAAGGCGAAATCCTGAAATATCATGCCCATGTTCCGATTTTCTGGAGCGACACAATAATGGCTGGAACTGACCTCCACCTGATCGATCAATATAAGTCCACTGACGACTGGCTCAAACCCGGCTATCGCTCTTAGCACCGTGGTCTTACCGCACCCACTCGGCCCGAGAATACAGCCAATTTCACCAGGCTGTATGGAAAATGATATCTGGCTTAGTACCTCGTAGTCGTCATATTTTACAGTTAAGTTTTCGATATCTAGATGGGAAGTCATGAACCGGCCCTCGAACTAGCGATGCTTTTACTCAATAGAATAACAGGTAATAATCCGACCACAACAATCGTCAGTGCTGCGGTGGAGGAATCGGCCAGGCGTTCGTCAGATGCCAGTTCGAATGCACGCACTGCCAGCGTATTAAAATTAAATGGCCGCAAAATTAATGTTGCCGGCAATTCCTTCATCACATCGACAAAAACGATTAACAACGCGGTAAGTACCGAGCCCTTCATCAGCGGCAGATGAACCTTAAACAAAGTTTTTATCGGTTTATAGCCCAATGATCTCGCCGCTTCATCCATTGAAAGTCTGATTTTAACTAACCCGGATTCTACCGATTGAATCGATACCGCAAGAAAACGAACCAGATAAGCAAACATAACTGCAAACAGGGTGCCACTCAGCAACAAACCGGTCGAAATGTCAAACCAGTCTCGCATGTAGGCGTCCAGTGTATTGTCAAACCAGGCCAACGGAATGATGACGCCAACCGCGATAATAGTTCCTGGCACCGCGTAGCCTGTAGCCACCACGCGAATTGACACAAATACCAGTTTATTCGCCAGAACACGTTTACCATAAACCATAAATAGGGCGAGTAAAACAGCGAGCATCGCAGTAGAAAGACTGAGCATGATTGTGTTAAGCGTGAGTTTAATAAACGCCGCATCAATCATAATCTCGTAAGTATCGATCGCCCAAAGACTTAACTGGAATGCAGGCAAAATAAATCCAAATAAAAGCGGCAGTAAGCAGCCTACGAATGCGCAGAAGGCGCGGAAACCAGTCAGCTGGTATTGTGGCAATTGACGATAACGATTAGTGGTATGGTGATATTTGGCACGGTGACGCGACCAACGCTCAATTACCACAAGGGCAAACACAAATAACAATAATATTGAGGCCAACTTGGCGGCCGCGCCACTATCACCCAGCCCGAACCAGGTACGAAATATTCCCGTGGTAAAAACTCCTAGTCCGAAATAGGAAACCGTTCCATAGTCCGCCAGGGTCTCCATCAACGCAAGCGACAGACCCGCCACAATCGCTGGGCGAGCTAGCGGTAGCGCAACCCGGTAAAAGCTCGACCAGACGCTACAACCGAGCGTGCGGCTGACCTCAATAACACAGATCGACTGCTCTAGAAAAGCAGCTCGTGCCAACAAATAAACATAGGGGTAAAGTACCAGCGATAACATCGTAATCGCCCCACCCAGAGAACGTACCTCGGGAAAATAATAATCGCCATATCCCCACCCGGTCCAGTCCCGAATCTGAGTTTGTACCGGCCCGGCGAAATCGAACATACCTGTATAGGTATAGGCAATAATGTAAGCAGGCATTGCCAGTGGCAATAACAGGGCCCAGATAAACAGTTTTTTGCCAGGAAACTGGCACAAACTGGTGAGCCACGCACAGATAACACCCATTGATAGTGTGCCCAGGGTGACACCAATCATCAGCAATGCAGAATTAAGCACATAATCAGCTAGCACCGTATCGACCAGATGTTGCCAGACATCACCCGATGGTTGCAGTAGAAAACTGGCGATAGTTAAAATCGGAATACTGAATATCAGAGCAGTCAGTACGATGCCGGGTTGCCAGCATCTGTCTAAAATCGATCCCCGGGGTATTATTCTTATATTTGGCTTGATCATTGCTGCCTGGTACTTGTGACAGGGCTAAAACACGAAAAGGGTGCGAATAATAATCCGCACCCCGATTACATGCAACGGGTGTAGCTACTACATAGTGCCTGATTTAAGCACAAATTGCGTAAAGCCTTATTTCCAACCTGCTCTATCCATAGTTTTGACTGCCTCGGCATTCAGTTCACCGAGTATGGAAAGGTTTACTGTATCCGATTTAAAAGCCCCCCAATCGGCAACCAGGCCACTGAGCGCGGCATCCTGAGTGACCGGATATTCATGATTTACGGCTGCATACCAGTCCTGTGCCTCTGCACTCACAAGAAACTCTAACAGTTTGATAGATTCTTTCTTATTCTTCGAATATTTACTTATGCCCGCACCGCTCACATTAACATGAACACCACGATCACCCTGATTAGGCCAGAATATGGCCACCTTACTAGCGGCTTCAAATTGAGCGAGATCACTCTTATTGGCCAGCATAGCTCCGTAGTAATAGGTATTTGCGATAGCAATATCACATTGACCTGCCGCCACCGCCTTGATCTGATCGCGATCACCTCCTTTGGGTGCGCGAGCGAAATTGTTAACCAGTCCCTCTGCCCATTTTTGCGTAGCTTCCTTACCATTCACGGCTATCATCGACGCGACTAATGACTGGTTATAAATATTGCCCGATCCACGGATACAAATACGGTTTTTCCACTTAGGGTCGGCCAGTTTTTCGTAAGTCGATATCTCTTCAGGTTTAACACGATCCCTGGCGTAAAATATTACGCGAGCACGTTGTGATAATCCTATCCACAGCCTGTCCGTATCGCGCAGGTGCTGCGGTACTGCTTTATCGATCAATGAGCTTTCAAATACCTGCAATAAATCAGCCTGTTTCGCGCGGTGCAGGCGCCCGGCATCGACAGTAATGAACACATCGGCTGGTGTATTTCGGCCTTCGTTAATCATGCGAATCAATAATTTGTCCGCCTTAGCGGTAATTAAATTAGTTTTAATACCGGTTTCAGCGCTAAACTTGTCGAGAAGTGGTTTGATTAAATTTTCTTTGCGCGCCGAATAGATATTCACCTCAGAGGCCAGAGAATCTAGCGAAGCAGTGGAAATAATAATGGCCAATAAGCTAGTCAATAATGGTAGTCGAGAGTTAAACATGAGATATCTCCGTAAACATAAAATAAATGGAAACCTAAGCTTTAAAAGTAACCATATTTTAATAAGGTTTAATGCAAATGTAAATGCTTATCTTTCGCTTTTACATTTGCATTATATTTAATGATTTTATGAAACTAGATTTATCGAAACATCCATTGCTGCAAGATGATCAGTATCACTGGTCTCATATTCTGCCCATGCTGCAATCCGGCACCAGTCGGTCGGATGAGAATTTTCAGCTTAAAATCCAGCGATTGGCAATCGCCAGTTCATATGCTCTGGAGCAGCTCTGCAGGGAACCTGCACTATTGCGACGCCTTCAAATGCTAAATTTTTTTAAGCTCGAAGAAAGTGAGGCTGACCCTGTTGACACCAGCGTCCAGAGTATCGAACTAGTCAAGCGTAGCCTACGCAAAATTCGCCATGGTAAATTGATAGAGATCATCTATCTTGACGTTATCGACAATATTTCGCTGCAGCAAACACTGGCCAATCTCAGCGAACTGGCCGATCTGCTAATACGCATGGCCCTCGCAGCTAGTACTAAACTGTTAGTCACGAAACATGGTCAGCCACTCGATGATGACGGTAATAAAATCGAACTGAACATTATCGCAATGGGAAAGCTTGGTGGTCGCGAACTCAACTTTTCTTCCGATATCGATTTAATTTGCTGTTACCCTAACGACGGCGAGCTCGATGGCTATGGGCGACTTACGCATCAGGATTTTTTTACCCGTGTCACCCGCTTATTCACACAGCTTCTTAACGAATTGACCGAAGATGGATTTGTTTATCGGGTTGACCTGCGTTTAAGACCCTGGGGAGACTCGGGTCCTGTGACGCTCAGTCATGCTGCGCTTGAACATTACTATCAGTTGCACGGACGAGAATGGGAACAGTACGCGATGGTTAAAGCACGAGTACTGACTGGCAACGAGAAAGATAAGCACCATCTGGCATCGATATTGAAACCATTTGTCTATCGAAAATACCATGACTATCGGATATTTGAAGGACTGTCTGTATTAAAAAACAAAATTGATTTGCAAGCCCGATCACGGGGTATGCAAGACAATATCAAACTTGGCCGTGGTGGTATCAGGGAAATCGAATTTTTTGTACAGGCATTTCAAATCCTCAAAGGTGGCCGCAACAGGCAACTACAGAGCACCCAGATTTTTCACTGCTTTGACGTATTACAAAAACAGCAGATTGTGGAATTCGAAACTATAGAGGACCTGCGCGAAGCCTATATTTACTTGCGCCAACTGGAAAATAAATTCCAGATGCTGGCAGATCATCAAACCCACAGCTGTCCAGAAAAAACCATCTCACAAAATCGCATAGCCGAGGCCATGGGATATTCAAACTGGCAGCTGGTTAAAGATAAGTTGCAAATACATCGTCAAAACGTCAGCAAACACTTCACTGAATTATTTAAATCCGAGACTGAACCTCAGTCAGGGATTGTCATAAGTGAAACTAGTGATGATGAAGCATCGGAGACAGAGCGATTAAAATATATGCAATCGATCGGTTTGAGCAGGCCTGATAAAATTAACGACAGATTAAAGCTGTTTTTCGCTTCCAAAGCCTGGAGTTACATGTCGGCCAAAGCCAAGCAACGATTTAGTGCTTTGATACCCGAAATTTTAAAGGCAATTGCACAGAGTTGCCAACAGCAACCCTTGTTTGAACGCCTGCTAAGCTTGTTCTCCTCTATTGCTGGCCGAAGCGTTTATTTTGAACTCCTCTATCAAAATACCCCCCTCCTCGGAAAACTGGTAAACCTGTTCGATAAAAGCGAATGGATAGCCGAAGAGGTCGCCAATTATCCGATGCTACTTGAGCACCTGATTCAAGCGGGTAGCCAGGAGCAGCGCTTCGACCGGTCAAAACTACAACAATACCTGCAAACCCAGCTCGACAATGTGCTTGATGATGATGAGCTTGAGCTCGACGTGTTACGGCTTTTTAAACGCGAGCAGACGATTGTTATCGCGATCGCTGAACTGTCAGAAGAAATCAGTACCACCGAGGTCGGGCTTTTCCTGTCTGAACTGGCCGAAATAGTGTTGCAAGCTGTGTACCACCTGGCCAGTAACAAAATGCAGGCGAAATATGGACAACCCAAATTTATTGGAGGCGAAAAACCTCAAACTGCAGAGTTCGCGATTATCGGGTATGGGAAACTCGGTGGGCGCGAAATGCATTATCAGTCCGACCTTGATATTATTTTTCTACACAACTCGACGGGCGAAAAGCAAATAACACAGGGGCCAAAATGTATCGATAACTCAGTATATTTTTCTCGTCTAGCACAAAAAATAATTTCCATCACCAGCGTTTTGACCGGTTCTGGAAAGCTATATGAAATCGATTCTCGACTTAGACCAGAAGGAACATCGGGGCTGCTGGTATCCTCGCTCGGGGCATACCAGCAATACCAGCTAGACAAGGCCTGGACCTGGGAACACCAGGCTTTGGTACGAGCCCGTTATGTCGCCGGAAGCACATTACTTGAGCCCGAGTTTAATCGCCTGCGTTCCGCAGTTTTGACGAGGCCTCGAGAATTGAAAAAACTGCAAGGTGAAATACAAGCCATGCGCGACAAAATATACCAGGCTAAAACCCCTCCTGAAGGTGAATTCAAGAATTTAAAGGACTCGCACGGATGCATGGTCGACATCGAGTTTATGGTGCAGTTCTGGACTCTGCTATACGCAAAAAAAGCTAGTTCAATTTGTTCATATTCTGATAATATTGGCTTGCTCAACGAGTTATTTCGGTTAAACCTAATTTCCAGCTCGCAATCCCAATTGATTGATATTTACCGAACTTATCATCATTGGTTGCATGCAACTGTGTTACAAAACAGACCCGCTGAAATTGAATCCGAGATTATCGCCACAGAAACGCAACATGTGATAAATTGCTGGAACGATTGTTTCGGCCTGGAGAAAAAATAATGTCGATGGCCGATCGCGATGGTCTCATCTGGTTTGATGGTGAAATGGTTGCCTGGAGAGATGCAACCGTACATGTACTAACCCACACACTACACTATGGTATGGGTTGTTTTGAGGGTGTGCGTGCTTATCACGCCGATCAGGGAACTGCCATTTTCGCACTCCAGGCACACACCAGAAGGCTAATAGATTCATGCAAAATTCTGGGCATGAAACTAGGCTTTAGCGAGCAACAGTTAATCGAAGCGCAAATCGCGGCGGTACGCGAAAACAATCTGGATAGTGCCTATATACGCCCGATGTGCTTTTACGGCTCAGAAGGTATGGGTTTACGCGCCGACAATCTCAGTGTGCACTGTATCGTCGCCGCCTGGGAATGGGGTGCCTACCTCGGTAAAGATGCTCTGGAAAAAGGCATTCGAATCAAAACCTCATCTTTTACGCGACATCATGTCAACATCGCCATGACCAGAGCTAAAGCCAACGGCCAATATATTAATTCGATGATGGCGCTGGGAGAGGCACTTAACGATGGTTACGACGAAGCACTGTTGCTCGATCCTGAAGGTTATGTTGCAGAAGGCAGCGGCGAAAATATCTTCGTAGTTCGAGACGGTATCATCTTTACACCCGAAGTGACTTCGGCATTGAATGGTATAACACGTAAAACTATTTTTACCCTTGCTGACGATGCAGGCCTCACAATTATCGAAAAGCGTATTACCCGTGACGAGGTTTACATCGCCGACGAAGCATTTTTTACAGGCACTGCGGCCGAAGTTACCCCGATCAGAGAGCTCGATAATCGCGCAATCGGGAGTGGCTCGCGAGGCCCGATCACCAATCAATTACAAACCGCCTATTTTGACCTGGTACACGGGCGCAATGATAAACATCTCGATTTATTAACCTTTATCAAATAGGATCAGACTCCATGGTAAATCCCGACACTGCGGCAAATCAAAGCGAATATTCAGCGCCGAATGCAAAAACCACGATAGAAGTTAAGGCGGATGACCTACCGATACATTGTCCGCTAGAAGGCTCAAGCCTGTGGAATTCGCATCCCCGCGTTTATATACCTGTATTAGAAAATGGTGGCGAAGCCAGGTGTCCATATTGCGGCACTGTATTTAATTTGTTGTAAAGTAGACGAACTGAATAATTTACCCACGAGCCAGTACTACTGGCTGGACAAATAGTCGGCAATTACTTCAATTTCCGCATCACTAACGTCCTGAACTATAGCCCGCATCATCGCGGTTAGGCTATTGTTACGAATTCCATCCTTTATATCTTTGAATTGCCGCATCAGGTATTCCTTTTTCTGGCCAGCCAGGATTGGATAGGCAGGCTGTACCGGATGCTTACCCCCTGAACCGTGGCAATCGATACAGTGCCTGTTCGCATAAGTTTCCAAACCCTCGATATTTGTTGCCCCGGAGACCTCTTTTTGCGCCCCGGGTTGCAGCGAGTTTTTTACATATGTCGCCACCAGGTATTGAATAATTGTGTTTAACTCCGACTCGCTCGCGGTCAAACCATTGCCGACCATTCTTTGCACCAATGCAATAGTGTCTGATCTGGTCTCGGGAGGTGATTGCATGATCTGTTCATGTTCATGACATTGTGAGCATTTTTGCTCGAATAGATTTTTTGCTCTGTCGGCGTCATACTCGGAATCCTGGGTTCCGATTAGTTTCCCTACCGACTCCATGTTTTGCTGCGAATTGATCGTTATCGCTTCCATTTTGCGACGTTGTTTCAAGGTTTCCTGAAGTGTGGGTGATACGGCAATCAGGTAAGCAGTGACAAACCATTGATCGTCATCGGTAATCGGATTAAGAATCGTCGAACGATTAGCCATGCGGGAAACAGTTTGCTGCCAGGCTCTGGGGGTACGTGGTCGAGCTAATACAGTTCGTAAATCGTGGCATTGAATGCATTTCACTGTCAGTATTCGACGGCCCGCAATCAGTCCTTTTTTTGACGCCAGATCGTCTAATAAATTTTCATCTTCTAGCCCGGTCGTCGGTAGTAGGTCGCGTACCCGCCTGATTCGGGACTCAACCATTGAGTCGTCTCCTAATGCCGTGCTTTCAAGATACACCTCGCGTAACGAGAAAGGTAATACCAGGGCAACCAGCAAAAATGTGCAAATAAATAATCCACTCCCCAGGATAGGCGCCAGTCTGGCCTCCATATGCTTGAAATATCGTACGATGGCCAGCTTGATAACCAGCAGCGCGCCAATCAAAATACCCAGAGTCAGATGCACAACGGTGCGTGCCGGCAGCTCGATTTGATAACTCCATAACCTCGGCACCATGTTCCACATGATGTAGAGGTAAATCACAACATAGAGGTAACCCAGCAGACGGTGGGTAACGATGGTAGCCGGCGGCGCATAGCTGTGTGAGTTTTCATGGTCATATGGAAACTTCCACACGTAAAACATTAAAAAAGTCAGCGCCGCGGCAAGGGCAAAAAGCATAGTGCCCAGAATGCTGTTACCTAGAGTAGACAGAATTAAATCATTCATACTTCCCTGTTCAGACATTCAATTGTCTAAAAGGTTATATGAATGGGTAATAAAGCTTAACGGAATAATCTGGAACGTCAGGTTTGACCCCAATCTCGGTGATCAATTTTCGACCCGGCACAAAAAAAGGGAACCATGTTCCCTTTTCCTGGTATTTCTTTGCCAGCCCTAGCCCGCATATTGCATGAAGGGAACGAAGTTCAGGGGAAATATGGCAAACAAGGTTGATTGATCCTGATTTCGTTCAGGCACAAACTGTATTTTTCAAATATCAGAGATTTTTCACCTAATTATTTGAATTTATTAATAAAAGTCAAAAGTAGTCGCCGCCTTCGTGCAATATGCAGGCTAAGCGGTGGCTAGATCTTCTTCAGTCACCGCCTTCATGCTCAAGCGGATACGACCTTGACGATCGACTTCCAGAACTTTAACTTTGACAATATCGCCTTCAGATAACTTATCGGTAACATTTTCGACACGTTCGTCTGATATCTGCGAGATATGCACCAGGCCGTCCTTACCCGGCAGGATATTCACAAAAGCACCGAAATCCATGATCTTGGCGACCTTACCTTCGTAGATAACACCAACTTCGACATCGGCTGTAACCATTTCGACACGGCGACGAGCTTCTTCGCCAGCGGCTTTTTCGACCGATGCAATTTTTACCACACCATCATCGTCTATCTCGATAGTGGCACCGGTTTCTTCGGTGATTGCGCGAATGGTCGAACCACCCTTGCCAATTACGTCACGGATTTTTTCGGGGTTAATTTTAAAAGTGATCAATCGAGGTGCGTATTCAGACATCTCTTCACGGGCTTCGCTAAGAACCTTGGCCATTTCGCCGAGAATAAACAGGCGACCATCTTTCGCCTGATCCAGCGCCTTACTCATGATCTCGGTAGTGATACCGTCGATCTTAATATCCATCTGCAACGCGGTAATACCTTCAGCAGTACCCGCGACCTTGAAATCCATATCGCCGAGATGATCTTCATCACCGAGAATATCGGTCAATACAGCGAAATCATCGCCTTCTTTAATCAGACCCATGGCGATACCGGCTACCGGCGCCTTTATGGGCACGCCCGCGTCCATCAACGCAAGACTTGCACCGCAAACGCTGGCCATTGACGATGAGCCATTAGACTCGGTAATTTCCGAGACAACACGAATGACATAGGGAAAGTCATCAACCGAAGGCATAACGGCCTGAATGCCGCGCTTGGCCAACCGTCCGTGTCCGATTTCGCGACGCTTGGGTGTTCCTACTCGACCGACTTCACCAACACTGTAGGGAGGAAAATTGTAATGCAGCATAAAGTTTTCTTTACGCGTGCCTTCCAGTGCGTCGATTAGCTGTGCATCGCGTCCGGTGCCGAGGGTGGTGACTACGATGGCCTGGGTTTCGCCACGGGTGAATAGCACTGAACCGTGAGTTCTTGGTAATACACCGGTACGAACAGAAATCGGGCGTACCGTTGTGGTATCACGACCATCGATACGCTTTTCACCCGCTATTATACGGTTACGGACAGTACTCTTCTCAAGCTTGGAAACAGCATTGCGCACCGACGCTTCATCGGGCGAGTCCTCTGCGTCGCTCACTAGCGCCTCTACTGCCGCTAATCTAATTTCCGAAAGCTTATCCTGGCGTTCCATTTTATCAGCAATGGTATAAGCCTGGGCTATATCGGCTGCACATTGACTGTTTACCTGGCCATTGAGCGCATCATTAGACTCAGGCGCTTGCCAGTCCCAGGAAGCATTATTGACCTCTGCGCTGAATTCTTTAATCGCCTGGATAGCGGTTTGCATTTGCTCATGCCCGAACACGACGGAACCGAGCATCACTTCTTCGGAGAGACATTTAGCTTCCGATTCAACCATTAATACCGCATTTTCAGTGCCGGCAACGACCAGATCAAGATCTGATTCTTCGAGTTGGCTAGCCGTAGGATTGAGCAGATATTGACCCTCACAGTAACCGACTCGAGCGGCACCTATTGGACCGTTAAACGGCAAGCCGGAAATCGAGATAGCCGCGGAGGTTCCAAGCAATGCAAGAATATCCGGGTTAATTTCATTATTCATCGAAACCACCATTGCAACAACCTGGGTTTCGTTCATGAATCCCTTGGGAAACAAGGGTCTAATAGGTCGATCGATGAGTCGGCAGGTTAAGGTTTCTTTTTCGCTGGGGCGCCCTTCGCGCTTGAAAAAGCCGCCGGGGATTTTTCCCGCCGCGTAGGTCTTTTCCTGGTAGTCGACAGTGAGTGGGAAGAAATCACGACCCGAGTTAGCATTCCTGGCCCCAACCACACTTACCATGACAACGGTTTCGGCCATACTAACAAAAACAGCACCGCCTGCTTGACGCGCTATTTCACCTGTTTCCAGCGTAACTTCATGTTCGCCGTACTGAAATGTCTTTTTTATAGGATTCACACTGACTCTCTTTGGTTATCGACGTAGACCTAACTTTCCAATCAGATCTTTGTAACGTTGCGTATTTTTGGATTTCAAATAATCCAGTAATTTGCGACGTTGGTTAACCATCTTCAGCAAGCCGCGGCGTGAATGATGGTCATGAATATGTTTTTTAAAGTGCTCAGTCAAATGACCGATCTGGTGGCTTAATAATGCAACCTGTACTTCCGGTGATCCTGTATCACCTTTGCTCTGCTGGTGTTCAGCGATGACTGTGCTTTTCTGTTCAGCTGACATCGACATGCAATAAACCTCGTAGACCCGAAAAAGGCCGCTATTCTACCTATCAGCGCTGGTAGTAACAAGGACTTTCACATGAATTCGGCCAGTTAAAATAGCGACTGCCCTAACATGAGGCTATCTTGCTGTATTCATTAGCCTTTTTGGCAAAATTCTACCATCAGAAGCGACCTGTCCTATGCCTATAAAATGCCCATTCTGAGTGATCAGACTCAGCAGGCCAGACAGGGGAGCCTGGTTTACCCGTACCGCCTGTCCCTGTTTCAAATAATTCACCGCCAAAGGGTCAATAATTAGTTCTGGCAGATCGACTAATGCGCTATTCACCGGCAACAAGCAGTAGTCGAGACCGGCCAATCCTTGCTCGGATATTACGCGCAGCGCATCGAGGCTATAGCAGTCATTATTCCAAAACGGCTGTACACCGGTGCGCTCAAGTCCGGTAAGATACGCTCCACATCCGAGAACCTTGCCAATATCTTCCGCCAGAGTCCGAATGTAGGTGCCCTTGGAACAGTGAACATCAATTTCAAACGCGTTATCGCTAAAGTCAATCATCTCTAACGAAAAAATTTCGATCTGGCGTGGCGTACGTTCCACCTCTTCACCCTTCCTTGCCAACTTATAAAGTCTTTGACCCTTGTGTTTGACCGCAGAATACATAGGGGGAATTTGATCTACTTTGCCAGTAAATTGCCTTAGCACTCGTTGTATATCCAGGGCATCGACCTGTACCGGAGATTGCGAGGTAATTTTTCCTTCAGCATCGCCAGTTGAAGTGGTTTTTCCTAGTTGACACAAAGCCCGGTAAGACTTGCTAGCATCAAGCAGGTAATGTGAAAATTTGGTAGCCTCACCAAAACAAATTGGCAACATGCCCGAGGCCAATGGATCAAGGCTGCCAGTATGACCTGCCTTGTTTGCCTTAAATAGAAATCGTGCAATTTGCAGGGCCTTATTGGAACTGATGCCGGTTGGCTTGTCGAGCAACAAAATCCCATCTACATCCCTGAAGCCCTGAGGTTTGCGAGCGCCGCGTCCCATTAGCCTGCACTTTGTTTGAATGGAACAATCTTAGTGGACAAACTGTTTATTTCGCAATTCTCTAATTTCGTGCCTGGAAACTTCAATTTATTGATAAAAACATTCAGTCATCAAAAGCTTCGCGCAATTTTCGAGTTACTCCGCGGATTTCAAATTATCCCTGGCAATAGCCGAATCGATCAATTCTGACATCGTGCGCCCACGAATATCAGAATCATCGTAAATGAAAACAAGTTTTGGAGTAATGCGGGATTTCAGCACCTTACCTACTTCACGCTGTAAATATCCACTTGCGTGCTTCAGGGCGCGAAGACTTTGCTCCGCTTCATCTGGGTCTAAAACGCTGAAAAATACCTTTGCCTGGGACAGGTCTCTGCCGACCTGAACCTCCAATATGGTTGGGGCAGACAGGCGTGGATCCTTTAAGCTATTACGAACCAGGCTAGCCAGCTCACGCTGAATTTGAGAGGCTAACCTATCGCTGCGTGGAAAATCCTTAGGCATTAGTCTAGTGTGCGCGCCACTTCGATCCGTTCAAACACTTCTATCTGGTCACCCGCTTTAACATCGTTATAGTTTTTCACCGCGATACCACATTCGGTACCCATACGCACTTCGTCGACGGCATCTTTGAATCGGCGCAGAGACTCGAGTTCGCCTTCATATATGACCACATTTTCGCGTAAAACACGAATTGGTTGTCCTTTACGCACAACCCCTTCAATGACTATAGAGCCAGCAACATCCCCGAACTTGGGTGATCGAAATACGTCCTTGACCTCGGCCAGACCAATGATTTTTTCCTGCGTTTCTGGAGTTAACAGACCAGACATGGCTGCTCTGACATCGTCGATGATGTTGTAGATGACGCTGTAATAGCGAATATCGACGCCATAATCGCCAGCGACACGTTTTGCCGCAGCATCAGCGCGGACATTAAAACCGATTACCATTGCCGATGAGGCAGTGGCCAAATTGATATCAGATTCATTGATGCCACCTACACCGGTAGAAATCAGTTTAACGCGCACTTCATCAGTTGATAATTTATTCAGCGCATCTCGAATCGCCTCCGCACTTCCTTGCACATCCGCCTTGATGAGCAGGTTAACTTCGGCAACCTCGCCCTCGGTCATTGCATCAAACACACTCTGGAGCTTGGCTGAATGCTGATCGGCCAATTTGGTCTCACGAATTTTTGCCTCGCGCGTTCCGGCAATTTCACGCGCCCTACGTTCATTTTCAACGACGAAAATTTCGTCCCCGGCGCTCGGAACTCCGGACAGGCCTAACACCACCACCGGCATAGAAGGCCCAGCAGATTTAATCATATTTGCCGATTCATCATACATCGCCCTGACACGACCATATTGGGTGCCAGCGAGTAGTATCTGGCCTTTTTTCAATTCACCCGACTGAATGAGTACAGTCGCCACTGGTCCGCGACCCTTATCGAGTGTAGCTTCGATTACAATGCCTTTGGCATTACCCTTGTCGACGGATTCAAGTTCGAGAACTTCGGCCTGCAACAATATGGCGTCGAGTAATTCGTTGATCCCCTCGCCAGTAATCGCCGAGACGTTGATAAAAATATTCTCACCGCCCCACTCTTCGGGTATTACCTCGAGCGCGGCCAGTTCATTTTTAACGCGATCCGGGTCTGCATTTTCCTTATCTATCTTATTGACTGCAATAACTAGCGGCACTTGCGCTGCATTAGCATGCTCAACCGCCTCTTTGGTCTGCGGCATCACGCCATCCTCGGCAGCGACGACCAACACGACAATATCAGTAGCCTGTGCGCCACGAGCACGCATGGCCGAAAAAGCGGCGTGGCCGGGGGTATCCAGAAAGGTAATAATGCCTTTATCAGTTTCTACATGATAGGCACCGATATGCTGCGTGATACCACCTGCCTCACCCGCAGTCACTCGAGATTTACGGATGTAATCCAGTAACGAAGTTTTACCATGATCGACGTGCCCCATGATTGTCACCACTGGTGGCCTTGATATTTTTTTCGCATCCGCCTGATACACATTTTCGATCAGCTCTTTTTCGAAATCATCTTCGCTCGCCGAGACAGTAACCTGATGTCCCATCTCTTCGACTACCAGAATTGCAGTATCCTGGTCCAGAATTTGATTGATCGTCGCCATGCTGCCCATTTGCATCAGGGTTTTTATTACGTCGCCAGCTTTGACAGCCATTTTCTGTGCAAGATCAGCGACCGAAATTGCTTCCGGCACCTCAACATTACGAACTACCGGTGCCGTAGGCCTCTCGAAAGCGTGCAGATTGGTGACATCCCGAACCTGTCTCTGACCTTTCTTAAATTTTGTTTTACGACCAGGCTGATGTCCGCCTTCCTTGACGTGTAATTCCTTCCGCCCGTAGCGCGTATTTTTATGGTCACCGCGTTTACCATGTTTACCCGATTTATCGTCTACTACTGCGCTGGCGCGAGCAGCTTCTTCGAGAGCCGCCTTGGCAGCCTGTTCCGCTATCTCCGCTGCCGCCACAGCCTGTTGTTTTTCAATAATTTGTTTTGCGACTTCTACTTCCTGGAGATTTTTTTGATAGGCCTTCGGCTCTGCCTCCGCTTTTTCCTTTTCAAGTTTTATCCTGGCTTGCTCCGCCTCCAGCTTAGTTGC
Source organism: uncultured bacterium (assembly GCA_965370015.1). GTDB lineage: Bacteria > Pseudomonadota > Gammaproteobacteria. Next base: position 34,750 of record CBDUSZ010000006.1, read on the forward strand.
TTCCTCTGCTTTTCTGATTTCTTGCTGATCGTCCTGCTGAGCTACCGGTGATGTTTCTTCGACCACCTTATCCGTGAGGGCCGTCACCTCTTCAACCTGTGGCGTCTCCTCGGCTGGCTGTTGCTGTGTTGCCTCTGCTTCGATTTCGGCGCGTCGCACATAGGTACGCTTTTTACGCACTTCTACATTGATTGTCTTAGTGGTGGTATTACGCCCGGAGATACTGGATACCTTTATCTCGCTCTTGCTTTTGCGCTGTAGCGTAATTTTCCTGGGACCGCCAGGCTGTTCTTTACCATGGCTGCTACGAAGCGAGTCTAGCAGCTTCATTTTATCGTCGTCGGAAATAGGACTATCCACGCCGGATATCTGAACACCAGCTGCTTTCAATTGATCAAGCAGTTTGTCGATGCTTACGCCGATCACTTCGGAAAGTTGTTTTGCTGTCACGTCTGACATGTTTATCGGTCCTAATACAAATTAATGGATAGCAGTGTCATATCGCCAGGCACTTCAGATTAATCGGCTTCGGCTTCTGCAAACCAGGGCTCACGCGCTTTCATGATCAACTTCGCTGCGAATTCGGCGTCAATACCTTCGATATCTTCGAGTTCATCGGTCGACTGCTCGGCCAGATCTTCCATCGTACAAATCCCATGTCGTGAAAGCTTTCGTGCCAGCTCTTCATCCATATATTCCATGGTGAGCAAATCTTCCTGTGGTTCTCCAGCGGCCGCAGTTTCTTCATTGGCGATCGCCTTAGTTAACAACGCATCGCGAGCACGTCCACGTAACTCTTTAACCATTTCCTCGTCAAACTCCTCAATCTCGTTTAACTCGGACTCAGGAATATAAGCCACTTCGTCAATAGTGGTCAAACCTTCCTGCACCAGGATAATCGCCACTTCTTCGTCGACATCGAGTTGGCTCATGAAATTTTCAACCAGCTGCCTGGATTCACTCTCCGATTTCTCTTCGGCCGCGTTTTCATCCATTACATTCAGCGTCCAACCGGTAAGCTGGCTCGCGAGTTTAATATTCTGGCCACCACGGCCGATAGCCTGGGATAACTTTTCTTCCGGTACCGCGATATCCATCGAGCCGGATTCTTCGTCAACTACTATTGACGTCACATCAGCAGGTGACATCGCATTAACCGCGAACTGAGCAGCATTTTCATCCCACAAAATGATATCAACGCGCTCACCTGCAAGCTCATTAGAGACCGATTGCACTCGCGATCCACGCATGCCAACACAGGCTCCTACAGGATCCAGTCGAGGATCGTTACTCTTAACTGCTATTTTGGCACGCATGCCGGGGTCGCGAGCAGCGGCTATAATTTCAATTAAATCCTGCCCGACTTCAGGAACCTCCAGTTTAAACAATTCGACCAGAAACTCCGGCGCGGTACGACTTATAAATAACTGCGGACCTCGGACTTCAGAGACGATTTTATGCAAGTAGCCTCGAATCCGATCACCCGGTCGTACTGATTCACGCGGAATCATATCCTCACGCGGGATATAGCCTTCTGCGTTATCGCCTAAATCTACATAGACATTGCCTCTTTCCACACGCTTTACCTGTCCCATCACCAGGGTTCCTTCCCTGTCTGTGTATGCATCTATCACTTTACGGCGTTCCGCCTCGCGTACTTTTTGGACGATGACTTGTTTCGCAGTTTGAGCAGCGATGCGACCAAATTCAACCGATTCGATCGGCTCTTCGACAAAATCACCCAGCTCAATTTCGGGTTGATCAATTCTCGCAGCTTCCAGAGAAATCTGATGTAACGGCTCTTCGAGACCATTTTCACCAGGCTCAACTACCTCCCAACGGCGGAATGTCTGGTAATCACCTGTCTTTCTATCGATATCGACACGTACATCGATATCCTTCTGATGCTTTTTTTTCATCGCAGACGCGAGAGCAGCCTCGATCGCTTCGAAAATTACATCGCGATCGATACCTTTTTCGTTCGATACCGTATCTGCCACTAGCAGAATTTCTTTGTTATCCATCGTCGTTTCTCGTAAATATAAAGATGCTCTGAAATATTCAATACCACTATTTCAGGAATCAATTAGCGCCATTCTTACTAATGCATCCAGTACTCATTCAACTATTCCAGGTGTTATTAAATCTCGTCTACCAGATTCGCTTTTAGGATATCTGAAATCAGCAATTCGTAATTCTCATTATCTACCATGATTTGCACAGTTTTCGAATCAGTCACTCCCTGTAACACACCTTTAAAATTCTTTCGCCCGTTAAGCGGAACAGCCAGTTTAATTTTAGCTGAATGACCGGAGAATTGTTCATAGTCATGCGCTTTAAACAAAGGTCGGTTAATACCCGGTGATGAAACCTCCAGATCATACCCCTGCTGAATGGGTTCTTCCACATCTAGAATGCCGCTAATCTGGTGACTAATCGCAACACAATCGTCGACGCCGATACCATTTTCATGATCGATGTAGATTCGCAGAGTACCATGCTGCGTACTGCCCTCGAATTCGATGCCAACGAGCTCATAACCCATCGATTGAATAACTGGCTCAAACAACGCTGTTAAATCCTGCACTTGAAATCGGTCCCGTAAAAAGCATTAAAAAAGGCCCATACAGGGCCTTTAAAACTGACTGGTGA
>CBDUSZ010000007.1:0-34396 GCA_965370015.1 uncultured bacterium
CCCAAACATCCAGTCTGCCGCCACCTGGCTATATAATGAATACCATCTTTTTTATGAAGAATTTCTTAATATTCTCGACCCGGCTAAGCTTGCCTTCGAAAAACGCGATTTTGCAAGTTCGCTACGCATCAGCTCACGGCGATTATCCCTTTACAGTATCAGCATCGTGGAAGTTGGCAATCGGCTAAACCAGACATTCCCCGAAATACACAACAATATCTCTCTGTGGTGGAAGGTCGAGTCTTGCTACCATGGTCTGGTCCGGGGGGAATACAGCGAGGACATAGGACGCGCTTATCTACACTCTTTACGACGTATGATTTACCAGGGTGAGTGGCGCGCCGCGGACTACTCTTTCAGCGAGATAATTTCGGAGTCGGAGCGACTTTCACCGCAAATTGTCCATTCAATCGAACTTAATGGCGACTTGCCAAAACACGCTGTACTAGAAATTCTTAATATTCCCGGATTTGTGCGTGGTTACGCGGACATAGACACCGACACCAAACGAGTCGCAAACCGGGTCGCAGAAAATCTTTCGCGTCCCCCTCGAAATACGCAACGATTAATCCGCGTGGAAATGATCAATGCTGGTTTTTATCGTAACCGGGGTGCTTACCTGGTCGGACGCCTGGTATTCGAAACCGGACGGCATGCGCCCCTGATTATCGCGCTATTAAATGACCAGACGGGCATTTATGTGGACGCCGTTCTAACCAGTGAAACCTACGCTCACAATATTTTCAGCTCAACGCTGGCGAATTTTCATGTCACCAGCAGCTACTACCATGAGATAAGTGCGGTGTTAAAAAGCATCATGCCCCGGCGTCCACTGGGTTTGCACTATTCGACCATCGGCTATAACCACCTCGGAAAAGTAGCGGTCATGAGCGAACTGGAGAATGAGTTGGTGGGTACTGGCATGGTGCTGGAAACCGCTGTTGGCTCGAAGGGCACTGTGGCGATGGGTTTCGCCTCGAAAAACTCTGCATATAACCTGAAAGTAATTCGCGACAAGCCAACCGATCAATACAAGTGGGGAGAATTCGAAGGTCTTGAGTCGGTGATCAAAAAGTATACCCGGGTTCATGAAATTAATCGCACCGGCAGCATGCTGGACAGTATTATTTATTACAATGTGTGTCTTGATCGGCACTGGTTTTCTGCCTCCTTGCTGGAGGAATTGCTAGACAGCGCATCGATGAGCGTTTCGCTTCATGGAAATGACGTAATCTTCAAATATTTAATCGTCCAGATCAAATTGACTCCGTTAACGGTTTATCTTCAAAATGCGAGCGAAAAACAGGCCGAAACAGTTATCGTCAATCTGGGTTATTGCATCAAAAACAATGCCGCCGCGAATATTTTCAACAAAGACCTGGATGCAAGAAATTACGGTGTGAGCGCTTTTTCGATGGTGTATCTATTCGACTACGATGCCCTGGAGGAACTCAAGGAAGTAAAAATACGCACTAATCTCGACCGTGAAGACGGTGAGGAAGATATTCCTGACTGGTATTTTGAAGATGGCGTAATATTCCTGCCGGAGGAATTAATCTCCGGTCTCTGTATTCCCCAACGCAGTCTCCGCGATCTGTTCGCCAGGCGTCACGCCAATCTGTTAACCACCGGCTACTGGTGCGAGATGCAACAGGAACTGCGCGCGGGTATCGTGCCGCAGGTCAGCGTTTATCCTGATAGCGAACGGGTTCATGACTGAGCCGGACTGGTCGAGTGAATTCGACCCTACGGGGGTATCGGTGGTTTTTGGCGCCTTTTAAAGCTCACCCAACTTCGGTGTAATTCTTTTTCTCGCCAATCCAGTTTTGCATGAGTTTATCGCGCATAGGCGCGTATTCCTCTTTTTGCATCAACCCGGCCAACTCGTTTACATCGCTAAACCAGCGCTGATCGCGCATCAAGTCGGCTATTTTAAAGCTGGCTTCGCCTGTTTGCCGCGTTCCCAGCACTTCACCGGCACCACGCAGCTCGAGATCTTTTTGCGCAATCACAAAACCATCCTGATGATTACGAATAATGTCCAGGCGCTTAGTGGCCTGGGCGGATAATTTGTTTTTCACTAACAGTATACAAAAGCTTTCGCGTGCGCCGCGGCCTATGCGCCCGCGTAGCTGGTGAATTTGTGATAACCCCAGACGCTCTGGATTTTCAATTATCATAATATTCGCATTCGGCACATCGACTCCAACCTCGATCACCGTGGTGGCTACCAGTATATCGATATCGCCCTGCTTAAAAGCCTGAATCACTTCATCCTTTTGCGCTGATTTCATGCGCCCGTGCACCAGCGCAACCGATAGCCCAGGCAATTGGCCTTGCAGGGATTTGAAGGTGCGCTCTGCAGCCTCGCACTGTAACGCCTCTGACTCATCGATCAGGGTGCATACCCAATAAGCCTGGCCACCTTTCTCGCAGGCCGCGGCGACCCTTTTAATCAAACGCCCGCGTTGCTGCTCTGCTACCACCGAGGTGGTTACCGGTTTTCGTCCCGGTGGCATTTCATCGATTTGTGAGTAGTCAAGATCGGCATAGATCGACATTGCCAGGGTGCGCGGGATTGGTGTCGCGGTCATGATCAGCTGGTGGGGCATTTCATACCCGGTGGTTTTTTTCTGCAATGCCAGCCGTTGATCGACACCGAAACGGTGCTGCTCATCGATGATAATAAATCCAAGTGCCTGGAACACGACACTGGCCTGAAACAGCGCATGCGTACCAATTACGATGTTCGCTTCACCCGAGGCTATCATTTCCAGCTTTTGCGTTCTTTTTGCGCCCTTATCGGCACCCATCAGGCTGACTATTTGCAACCCCAATGGCGCGAGCCACTGGTTAAAATTTCGACTATGCTGTTCGGCAAGTATTTCCGTCGGTGCCATCAATGCGCACTGGAAACCGGATTCGACAACCGGCAGGCAAGCAAGCGCGGCAACCACCGTTTTACCGCAACCGACGTCGCCCTGAAGCAAGCGAATCATCGGCTTGCCGCTTTCAAAATCCTGTATTAATTCTTGCGTTACGCGTTGTTGAGCCGGTGTCAATACAAAGGGTAATTGACCGATTAATGTCTTTAATAGCTTGCCATCGGTGTTTATTGACGGATTATTCTGGCGTCTTATTTTCGCCCGGCGCTCTAACAGGGCAAGTCGATGGGCGGTTAATTCTTCGATGATGAAGCGAAACTGGGCTGGATGTCGGTGCCCTGCGATCAACTCGGTATCGCGTTGTTCACCGGGATTATGAAGATGCAGCATCGCGGTGTTGAAATCAGGAAACTGGTGTTGCTCCAGCCACCGCGCCGGCAGCATTTCGGTCATCCCTTTACTGGCCAGATTTTCGACCGCCTGGCGCACTATCTTGCTAATTGACAGTTGATGCAAGCCCTCGGTAGTCGGATACACCGGCGACAGATTTTGTGCCAGTGGCGGGGGGTTGTCGATGTCGATGACTTCTATTTCGGGGTGAACCATTTCCAGTTCACCCTGGACAATTCTGACCTCGCCGAAGCAACGCAACCAGTTGCCCTTTTCCAGCATTTGTTGCTGGCGAGCGCTGAAATAAAATAATCGAATCGTCATCAGGCCGCTGTGGTCACCGAGCTTCGCAATCAGCACCCTGCGCGACCGACCCTGTCGCCGAAAGCTTGTGGTAGCCTGCAGTACTTCAGCCTGAATCAGGCTTCTAGCTCCGGGCTGCAGGGCGCCTATGGTGGTTACCACGGTGCGATCTTCGTAACGCAGCGGCAAATGAAACAATAAATCCCGTTGCGTCTGGATACCCAGTTTATGCAGCTTCTCAGCAACTTTGGGGCCAACTCCTTTTAAATATTGAACGCTTTGCTCGGACCAGTCTTGCATTAGGCTGGTTTCGACTACTGCAGTACCAGCACAGCATCCATTTCGACCGCAACACCCTTCGGCAGTGCAGATACTTCCACTGCTGCGCGAGCCGGATAAGGCTCGGTAAAATAACGCGCCATTATTTCATTCACGGTGGGAAAACAGCTCAGGTCGGTGAGGAAAATATTTAGTTTAACCACGTCCGTGAGGTCGCCACCCGATGCCTGCGCCACGGCGCGTAGGTTGTCAAACACGCGCGTTATCTGCGCGTCTATACCGCCTTCGACAATTTCCATGCTGCCAGGATCGAGCGGAATCTGACCCGAAATATAAACCGTATTATCGGATTTGACGGCCTGCGAATAGGTACCTATCGCCTGCGGAGCATTGCCTGTATTGATAATTGACCTTGCCATCGTATGCCTCTACGAAAAAAGAAATCGATTATGCGGCAAAACTACCGGGCTGCAATGATTATTGTCACGCACGTTCGCCAAAACCTTCCTGCTGTACACGGATACAGGGTAAAAATTTGGCTTTTAGCGCCTTAATTTCGACACGCAGGAAAAATCAGCCAGTGTGTTTTGTACGCTGAAAATACGCCAACGAGTTATTCGGATTTCTAAATTACTTGCGCCAGATGCGGTTAACCACCGGCTTGCTGCGTAATCTTTTCATGATCCTTGCCAGGTGGATACGATCCTTTACCGCAACTACAAATTCAATGGTAGATATGCGGCCATCTTTTTCGGTTAAATTCACATATTCGATATTAGATGACATATCGGCAATAGTGGCTGCCAGATTGGCTAACACACCCCGTTGATTCGTCACCTGGACGCGCATGAAGGCGAGATATTCGCCCTCGACATGATCAGACCATTGCACAGAAAGCTGGCGGTTTTCACTACTAGTCACGGTAATATTAGGGCAGTTTTTCTGGTGCACGACAATGCCTTTACCGGCGGACATAAAACCCACAATCGCATCACCGGGTACCGGCCGGCAGCACTTCGCAAACGAAACCACCATGCCTTCAGTGCCCTTGATCGCCAGTGGCTTACCTGAATTATCAAATTCGGTAACCTCGTCCTCTATATCGTACATCGCTTTGGCAACCAGGCTGGAATTGCGATTTCCGAGGCCAATTTCTGCGAGTAGCTCCTGCGAATCCTTCATCCTGTATTGCTCCAGTACCCTGGAAAACTTTTCCTTGGTAATGACTTCATCGCGCCCCACTATATTACTCACCGATTGTTGTAATAAACGCTGACCGAGTGTTATAGCCTCGGCTTTTTGCAACGACTTGAGGAAATGACGAATATTAGTGCGCGCCCTTGCGGTTATCACAAAATCGAGCCAGCTCGGGTGCGGACGACTGGCCTCAGAGCATATTATTTCAATTGTTTGGCCATTATACAAAAGGCTGCTGAGTGTTGACATGCGACCTTCCACGCGCGCTGCAACGCAGGTATTACCAACATCGGTATGCACCGCGAAGGCAAAATCCAGCACGGTTGATCCTCGTGGTAGTTTCTTGATATCGCCTTTGGGCGTAAATACGTAAATTTCGTCCGGAAATAGATCAACCTTAACGCTTTCCAGGAACTCCTGTGAACTACCCGATTTTTGCTGCATTTCGAGCAGATTCTTGAGCCACTCCAGCGCTCGTGACTGGGCCGTGGTATTGCTGTCTTCGCCCTCCTTATATAGCCAGTGTGCGGCTATGCCTGATTCGGCAAAATGATCCATCTCCTCGGTTCTGATCTGGACTTCAATCGCCACGCCATGTGGACCGAACAAGCTGCTGTGCAGCGATTGATAGCCATTCGTCTTGGGGATCGCCAGATAGTCCTTGAATTTGCCGGGTAGCGGCATATAGAGATTATGCATGACACCGAGAACGCGGTAACAATCGTCGACCGAACGGGTCATGATGCGCACTCCAAAAACATCGGTGAGCGCCTTAAAACTGATTTTTTTCTCCTTCATCTTTCGATAAATGCTGTGGATATTTTTTTGCCGGTATTTCACCGTGGCATTAATATCGCCTTCCTTTAATCGATCGCGGATAGCCGCTTCGATGGTATTGAAAATTTCCTTGCGGTAACCGACCACCTCCTTGCAAGCATTTTCGAGAGCTCTATATCGCATTGGATAAGCGCTCTTGATGGATAAATCGAGCAGTTCATGACGCATCTTGAAAATGCCCAGGCGATTGGCAATCGGTGCGTAGATATCCATGGTTTCGCGCGCAATACGTCGGCGCTTGTCGGGTCGCATTGCATCCAGCGTACGCATATTGTGCAAACGGTCGGCGAGCTTAATGATGATGACGCGAATATCCTTAACCATCGCCAACATCATCTTACGAAAATTCTCGGCCTGTGCCTCGGCCCGGCTGCGAAAATCGATCTGCGTGAGTTTGCTGACCCCGTCAACCAGTTCGGCTACTTCTTCACCGAACTCATCTATCAAATTTTCCTTAACCGTGGGCGTGTCTTCGATCACGTCATGCAGTATCGCCGCGATGATGCTTTTAGCATCCATACGCATTTCGCTGAGAATTCGGGCCACAGCCACAGGATGGCTGATATAGGGCTCCCCGGAAACACGACTTTGTCCTTCGTGCGCACGCGCGCCATGCAAATAGGCGCGATAGACGTCCTCGACTTGCTCGGGTTCCAGGTAAGTTTCAAGCTCAGAACAAAGCTCACCAATCAGGGTGAGATCCTCACTCTGAGGCTGTCCGTCGGCGATGACTTCGAATAAGTTGGCGTTTTCCGCCCGCGCTACCATTAAATTGTAAACCTCGACCTTATTGGTCAGCAATTAACCATTTATCAGGTAGTTATATCATATCTGACTAATATAGGTTAGGTTTACTCAAGCGGACAATACCCGTTTGCGAGACAAACGGTGTTACAGAAAATCCTGCTTTTAAGCGATGTGCAGATTGCTTTATTCGATGACTACTGCGTTATCCAGGCTTGCCTGCGCGATATCCCGTACCAGTTCATCTTCAGATGTGATCCTTTCGATCTCGTGCTGGGCCTCCATTTCATCCAACCCTGTTTTAGATATGAGGTTGGCCGCAATTTCACGTAAGGCAATAACAGTAGGCTTGTCATTTTCAATCGGGACCAGCGGATCGGCTCCCTGAGAAATTTGTCTTGCGCGACGCGACGCCAGCAATATCAGGTCAAAGCGGTTATCGACGTGTTCAAGACAATCTTCAACAGTAATTCGGGCCATGTTTTAGCTCCAGGGATCGGCGGTGCAAAAAAGGGGCGTAATAATAGCCAAATTCAGCGAAAAGCTAAACTGTTTCTTTGGGAATTGAGTCAAATAAGGCCACATTCTTCGCTTTTTGACGCGATAAGGTGAAACTTTGTGCATGAATGATGCATTCGAGAGCATATAAGGCTTTTTCAAAATCCTGGTTTATGACCAGGTATTCAGCGTCACCATGGTGTGACATTTCATTATCTGCTTCCATCATGCGGCGTTCGATAGTTTTTCTGTCATCGGTGCCGCGATCGATCAAGCGTTGCTCGAGCACCTCACGCGAAGTCGGTAAAATAAAAATGCCGATTGTCTCGGGCAGCTTTTTCTTTACCTGTCGTGCGCCCTGCCAGTCGATTTCGAGGATGACGTGCTTGCCACTCGCGAGAGATTTTTCTACTGCCGCTCGGGCAGTGCCATAGTAATTGTCGAATACCTGCGCATGCTCAAGAAACGCATCATCGCGCACCATTTCTTCGAAAGAATCTGGCGCAATAAAATGATAATCGACACCGTCAGTTTCGTCGGCTCGAATCGATCGCGTTGAATGTGATACGCTAACAGCAATCGAATTTTGCAGTTTTTCTCGCAATGCCTTTACCAGGCTGGTTTTACCTGCACCCGAAGGTGCGGATATGGTGAACAGGCAAGCAGTATTCATTCGGGGTTCCATAGTTTTTGAGCGGTATTGTAATGACAGCTGGAGTGTAGACCAATACACTCCGCTTACTAAATTATTCCTGGACCAGCGATGTTGAGTCAAGACTACATCCAGCGATTCGAAGGCCTGGCAAGAGTATACGGTTTCAGCGCACTTGAACAATTACAAAATGCCCATTTCTGCATAGTTGGCGTTGGCGGCGTCGGTTCCTGGGCTGCTGAAGCCGCTGCGCGCAGTGGGATCGGCAGCATTACCCTGATCGACCACGATGATATCGATATTGGTAATACCAATCGACAAATCCACACCCTGTCGGCAACCATCGGTGAAAGCAAGGTGGCGGTGCTGCGCAAACGAATTATGCAGATTAATCCGCAGTGTAAATGCACCGCAATTGACGACCTGGTCACCCGCGCCAGTATTCCAAAATTCGAATTTGCCCAATATGACTACGTCATCGACGCAATCGATCATGTACAACACAAGGTTTCACTAGTACACCATTGTCGGCGAAACAAAATCCGCATTGTTTCTACCGGGGGCGCGGGAGGGTTAACCGACCCGAGTAAAATTGAAGTCAGCGACCTGACCCAAACTTACAACGACCCCCTGCTCGCCAAACTACGCTCCAACCTACGCCAGCAAATCGGTTACAGCCGCAATCCAAAACGGCGCTTCGCGATCGACTGCGTATTTTCCACCCAGCAGGCTATTTACCCTGTCGGAGACGGCAACGTCAGTTTCGCCAAACCCGGACAGGAAGAAAGAACCACGCTTGATTGTGCTACCGGCATTGGGTCATTCGTAGGTGTTACCGCGTGTTTTGGGTTTACCGCGATTGCGCATGCAATTTCTAAGTATTTGCGGAATTGTTGAGTGATTAGGTTTGACAGGAATCAATCGAGACTGATCCCATTGATATATTCTTGATATAGATCAAGTTGGGGACGGCTATAGTTGATATATAATTAAACTATCCATCCACTAACACTCCTCCTCCTCAGTTAGTGAAGGCTAACACCCCGTTAACCTTGGATACATTTACTGCCCAGTCTCAGGATTGGGCGTTTTTTTATCTACTTTAGATGCTCAGCCCCCTGTGTCTTCAGTCTTTACTCTCCAGGCCCTTGTAATTAAGTAGTTTTGCGGCATGTTGAGGAAATAAAGGGATTCGCACACCTGCGTGACTTTTAAATCATATCAGTTCCAGTACGCGAAAAAATAATCCGCATTAAATCCAGGTGGTGCAATGCCCTCCGCTTATTGCAGCTTGCTTATCTGCAAATCTATTGGTCGAATGAATTCGACCTTACGGGCGTTATCTGCTTGATTTAAGCAGCAACTGATTTAATCACGTCGCGCCAGACAGTCAAATATCGATAGCAGCCAAATTCAAACCATGCTCCCGCGCACAAGCCCTGGCTTCTTCGTATCCCGCGTCGGCATGACGCATGACCCCGGTAGCCGGATCATTCCACAACACGCGTTTGATTCGTTTGGCGGCAGCATCGGTGCCATCACAACAAATCACCAGTCCTGCATGCTGCGAGTAACCCATGCCGACACCACCCCCGTGGTGGAATGACACCCAGGTTGCACCGCCCGAGGTACTGAGCAGCAGATTCAGCAGGGCCCAGTCGGAAACCGCGTCCGAACCATCCATCATCGCCTCGGTTTCACGATTGGGGCTGGCAACCGATCCAGAGTCCAGGTGATCGCGGCCTATCACAACCGGTGCCTTTAGTTCTCCAGATTTGACCATTTCGTTGAACGCCAGTCCCAGGCGATCGCGCTCGCCCAGGCCGACCCAGCATATCCGCGCGGGCAGACCCTGAAAACTGATTCGCTCACGTGCCATGTCGAGCCAGTGATGCAGATGCGGGTCGTCCGGTATCAATTCCTTCACCTTCGCGTCGGTTTTGTAGATATCCTCTGGATCCCCCGACAGGGCTACCCAGCGAAAAGGACCCACACCGCGGCAAAATAGCGGGCGAATATAGGCTGGCACAAATCCGGGGAAGTCGAATGCATCTTCGACCCCGAGATTAAAGGCTTCCTGACGAATATTGTTGCCATAATCCACCGTGGGGATGCCCTGGTGATGGAAATCGAGCATCGCCTGCACGTGTACCGCCATCGATTTTCTTGCCTCGCTGGCAACCAGATCCGGATCGGTGCTGCGCTTCAGGGTCCATTGCTCCATGCTCCAGCCGATTGGCAAATAGCCATTCACCGGATCGTGCGCAGAGGTTTGATCGGTTACCAGATTGGGTTTGACACCGCGTTTCACTAACTCGGGCAGAATTTCACCACCATTACCGAGCAGGGCGACTGAAATTGCCTCACCTTTGGCGCAGGCGGCGTCGATCATCTGCAGGGCTTCGTCGAGTGTCGCGGCTTTTTTATCGAGGTATTTGTTACCCAGACGGAAATCGATGCGACTCTCGTCGCACTCGATACACAGTATGCAAAATCCTGCCATCGTCGCCGCCAGCGGCTGCGCACCACCCATGCCGCCAAGCCCGGATGTGACAATCCATTTGCCACGGGTATCACCGTCGAAATGCTGGCGCCCCGCCTCGACAAATGTTTCGTAGGTGCCCTGCACGATGCCCTGACTACCGATATATATCCACGAACCGGCTGTCATTTGCCCGTACATCATCAATCCCTTGCGATCGAGTTCGTTGAAGTGCTCCCAGTTTGACCAGGCCGGTACCAGGTTGGAATTGGCGATGAGTACCCGCGGGGCGTCGACATGTGTTTTGAAAACACCGACGGGCTTACCCGATTGAATCAGCAGGCTTTCATCATCTTTCAGCACTTTGAGGCATTCGAGTATCTTGTCGTAGCATTGCCAATTTCGCGCAGCGCGGCCGATGCCGCCATAGACAATGAGTTGTTCGGGTTTTTCCGCCACCTCAGGATCGAGATTATTCTGGATCATGCGGTAGGGCGCTTCGGTGAGCCAGCTTTTACAGGTCAGTTCACTGCCACGCGGTGCGCGGATCTTGCGGTTATTATCAGTACGATCTAAAGACATGTTTCTGTCCTCTGCAGAATGCGCCGCTCCGGCGCGAATTAAATAGCATAACGCGCACCCAGTTCGTAACGATTGCTGGGATAAGTCATGGTTACGAAAGTTACCACCTGCTGTTTTTTCCAGGTTCGTCGTGAAAGCTGCAGGCAGGGTTCACCTGGCTCGATTAATAATATCTTTTGCGCCTGCTCATCCGGCATCACCGCGCGTACGATGTGCTCCATTTCGTCCGGCCGAAACTGCTTTAATAAATAACTCGTCGATGTCGCCCGGCTAAAATCCTGCTGCAAAAAATTGGGCATCGAATCAGGGTTCACATAACGTGACTCGAGTTGTATCGGAATATCGTCCTGGCTGTGTACCGCGTTCAGAAAAAATAACTCTTTGCCAACCTCCACCTGCATCTTTATCGCAATTTCTGCATTCGCCGCATCTCTGCTCAGGGACAACACCCGCGATGTATGACGCTTGCCGCTTTGCTGGATTTCGATCGCGATATCTTTCAATTCGATCAGGCTGGCGTGGCGTGGCGCATCGGCAACGAACGATCCGATTCCATGTACACGGTTAATCAGACCCTCCTGGGTTAGCTCGCGTAGCGCCCGGTGGATAGTCATGCGGCTGACACCAAGCGCATTCACCAGTTGGTATTCGGATGGCAGCTTTTGGCCTGCGTTCCAGTCGCCATTTCTAATCTTATTCTGGATAATATTTTTGATTTGCTGATAAAGCGGCTCGGGCGCGGCTTTATTGATATCGACGAAGCTTTTCAGCATTGCGCTCATATCGCCTGTTTCCTTTCCAGGGGCTTTCGCCACTTGCCCGCATGCATCACTGCGGCACAGGCATTGATACCCATTTGATAGGACAGCTGCGCAGGCCTGTCCACATCCCAGATCACCAAATCGGCCTGTTTACCGCTTTGCAGGGAACCGATTTCGGCTTCCAGTCCCAGGGCTTTTGCCGCGTTGATAGTGACGCCACGCAATGCCTCGGCCGGCGTCAGGCGAAACAGCGTGCAAGCCATATTCATTATTAGTAGCAGGGAGTTGACAGGCGAACTGCCGGGGTTTGAATCGGTAGCTATGGCTACAGGCACCTGGTACTGCCGCAAAGCTGCCACTGGCGGAAGCTTTGTTTCGCGCAACACGTAGAAAGCGCCCGGCAATAAAACCGCGGCGCAGTCGTGTTCTGCCAGCCTGGGCACATCCGCAGCCTGCAGGTACTCGATATGATCTACCGATAACGCGGATCTTTTGGCGGCCATCAGCGCACCACCGAGATCGCTCAATTGCTCGGCATGTGCCTTTATTGGCAGGCCTAATTCGGCTGCAACATCAAAAACCCGCGCCGCCTGGGCCCGGCTAAAGGCGATCGACTCGATAAAAACGTCAACCGCGTCGACCAGTCCTTCAGCATGTGCCCTCGGCAACATGTCTTTACAGACCACTTGAATATAGTCATCGGCACGACCGCTAAATTCTGCCGGTAAGGCGTGGGCGGCGAGAAAGGTCTTTTCAACACGCAATTGGTATTCCTCGCCCAGTTGCCTGGCGACAGCTAACATTTTTATCTCGTTGTCGCTATCGAGACCATAGCCCGATTTAATCTCAACCGTGGTAACACCCTCCGCCAACAATTGTTCCAACCGTGGCCTGGCCTGCGCGAAAAGCTCGGCAGCGGAAGCCGCGCGCGTGGCTTTTACGGTAGACAGGATACCACCGCCTTGTTGCGCTATTGCCTCGTAGCTTGCCCCTTCCAGGCGTAGTTCAAATTCGTCGGCGCGATCCCCGCCGTATACCAGGTGGGTATGGCAATCGATTAATCCTGGTGTCATTAGCCTGCCGCCACAATCTACCACCTCGGCAACGTCAGCTGCTGGCAATCCGGTCATTGGCCCGACCCATTCGATATTACTGCCTTTCACCAGCATTGCGGCGTCATCGATCAGGCCATAGCCCGAGTCTCCACAAACAGTGGCTATGCGTGCGTGATTAAAGAGGATATGAGTCATTCGGTTATTGACAACTATACTTGTATATACAAGTATGCTACGCTCATTGCACTGGTATCGCAAGCCCTGTTGTCTAACAATATGGGCGTTAAATTTTCGCGTTGAAAAACTAGTCTGTAAACAGGGTTAACTCGATGACACAAACAATTTGGTCGGCTTCGGCACTGCTCCCCGACGGCTGGGCTGAGTCGGTTGAAATTACCCTCGACACACACGGTAATATCGTCCAGGTTAATACTGGTGTTCCTTGTTCTGCTGGTGAACGAGTTGAAGCGCTCATTCCCGGCATTCCGAATGTACATTCGCACGCGCATCAACGGGCGATGGCCGGGTTGGGTGAACGCGCGGGGCAAACCACCGACAGCTTCTGGACCTGGCGTAAGGTGATGTACCATTATCTCGAGCGTATTCAGCCGCAACATTTATTCGATATTGCCGCGCAATTGTACCTGGAGATGTTAAAAGCCGGATATACCAGTGTCGGTGAGTTCCAGTATTTACACCACAACATCGACGGCCAGCCTTACCACAACCCCGCGGAAATGAGTCTGCAATGCATGAATGCCGCGGCCTCGGTCGGGCTTGGGTTTACCGCACTGCCAGTTTTATATTGCTATGGTGGTTTCGGCGAGGCAGCGCCGCTAGGCGGCCAAAAACGCTTCCTCAATGATGGCGATAACTTCCTGCGTATTGTTGCTTCGTTGCAGTCCGCTTCTAAGCGGGATGCCAATACAGCGGTCGGAATCGCACCTCATTCGTTACGCGCGATTAGCCAGCCACTATTAAACGATGTGCTTAATAGTTGTGGCGTCGACAATCTCGCGGCGATTCATATTCATATTGCCGAACAAACCAGGGAGGTTGAAGATTGCCTCGCCTGGAGTCGACAACGCCCGGTTGAGTGGTTATTCAATGCCTTCGACGTTAATCAGAACTGGTGCCTGATCCATGCTACTCATATGGACCCGACCGAAACTGAAGCAATGGCCAAAAGTGGCTGTGTTGCCGGCCTGTGCCCTACCACTGAAGCCAATCTTGGCGATGGTTTTTTCAATGCGATCGATTACTTCGCTGCTAACGGTCGATGGGCCATCGGCTCTGATAGTCATATCTCCGTAAACCCGGTAGAAGAGCTACGCTGGCTCGAATATGGTCAACGCCTGAAAACGCGCAATCGCAACGTGCTGGTGTCGGCGCCGAACTCGAATACCGGGCGCAATTTATTAGACGGCGCTTTACGCGGCGGTGTGCAGGCTTGCGGACGCAAAATTGGACGCATCGAAGCTGGCTACCGTGCCGATTTTATCGCCCTGGACGCACAGCACCCCCGCCTCTACGGTCGCAGACAAGACGACCTGGTCGATAGCTGGATATTTTCCGGTAATGCCAATCTAGTCCAGTCTGTATTCGTTGGCGGCAAAAAAGTAATCGATCAGGGCCAACACCCTGATGAAGAAACAATTGGTCAGAATTTCAGGCGAACCCTGGATGAACTGGCAAACTAAAGAGGCATATATGCATGCGTGAAACACTCCTGCTCAAACCCGGAACGATGACGCTTGAGGAGTTGAGTCGTATTTATCGCAGCGACCTGGAACTTCACCTGGACCCGTCTTGCAAAGGCCGGGTCGACGCGGCGGCTAAAATAGTTCAGGCGGCCGCAGCCGGCGACAAGGCTGTTTACGGCATTAACACCGGATTTGGCAAACTCGCGAGTACGCGCATAGCGGCAGCGCAGACCACGCAATTACAGCGTAATTTGATATTGTCGCATTGCTGCGGTGTCGGCGAACCCCTGCCAGACAAAATTGTACGCATGATTATGGCGTTGAAAATAATATCGCTTGGCCGTGGCGCCTCTGGTGTACGTTGGCAGGTAATTAAGCGACTCGAGACATTTTTGCAGATCGGCCTTACCCCGGTGGTGCCGGAAAAGGGTTCGGTCGGAGCCTCGGGTGACCTCGCGCCGCTCGCCCATCTTACCGCGGTCATTCTGGGTGAAGGTTATGCAAACTATAAAGGCAACGCCATGCCCGCAGCACAAGCACTAAAATTAGCTGGTCTGGAACCGCTCGACCTCGGCCCGAAAGAGGGCCTGGGGATGATTAATGGCACCCAGGTCTCTACCGCACTGGCGCTAGCAGCTCTTTTTGACACCTGGAGTCTGGCACAAACAGCGCTTGTTTCCGGGGCTATGACCACCGACGCGTTAATGGATTCCAGCGCCCCATTTCGACCGGAGATTCACGCTTTACGCGGATTGCAGGGCCAAATCGATGCGGCTACCACATTGCGTAGCTTACTCGCCGAATCTGCGATTCGAGAGTCGCATCGCGACAATGACGAACGTGTGCAGGATCCGTATAGCATCCGTTGCCAACCCCAGGTGATGGGCGCATGCCTGGATTTGTTACGCCAAATTGGCAACACGCTTGAAATAGAAGCCAATGCGGTGACCGATAATCCGATTGTGGTGATAGAGGACGGATCGATACTGTCTGGCGGTAACTTTCATGCCGAGCCAGTCGCATTTGCCGCTGACCAATGCGCACTCGCCATCGCTGAAATTGGCTCAATTACCGAACGGCGTATCGCCATTACTGTAGATCCAGCGCAAAGTTTCGGCCTGCCCGCATTTTTATCGACAGACCCCGGCTTAAACTCGGGCTTCATGATTGCCGAGGTCACCTCGGCTGCATTAATGTCGGAAAACAAGCATAAGGCGATGCCTTGCTCAATCGACTCAACGCCTACCAGCGCAAATCAGGAAGACCACGTATCTATGGCCTGTCACGCGGCGCGGCGCCTCGAGTCGATGAACCATAATCTGGCCAGCATCCTCGCGATTGAATTACTTACCAGTACTCAAGGCATCGAGTTCCGCGCACCAGTTAAAACCAGCCCGCCCCTGGTAAAGGTCATGCAGGCGGTACGCAGGCGCGTCAAACGCCTGGAACAAGATCGCTATCTGGCCGACGACATAGCGACGATGCAAGATATGGTTATAAACCTCGAAATTATTGCGGCGCTCGCAGATGACCATTTACTGCCATCACTAAAACCCCATGAAACTTAAGATTTCGATCGGTGACGGGCCGCTCGTTCTGGCGCAACCCCACGGCGGCGTAGAGATTCCGCAATCGATACTAAGCCGCCTTAATCCGACCGGCCGTGCGATGCAAGATACCGACTGGCATATCTCGCGGTTATACGAAGGCCTGATCGATCACACCACGGTGATCAGCACACCTGTGCATCGGTACGTAATCGACGCCAATCGTGATCCGTCGGATGCGTCGCTTTACCCGGGGCAAAATACCACCGGCCTCTGCCCGACCATAACTTTTGACGGACAGTCGATCTACCGGGAAGGCGAAGAACCCGGCGATGACGAAATTCGTGAACGCAGTCAACAATATCATGCCCCCTATCACAATGCCTTGCGCGAACAACTGGACAGGGTCCATCAACAGCATGGTTATGTCGTGCTATATGACTGCCACTCGATCCGCTCGCAAGTGCCCTATTTATTTGACGGCAAACTGCCAGATTTTAATATCGGCACGAATAGCGGCCAGTCCTGTGGTTCTCAAATTGAGGCTGTTGTGGAAAATATATGTACGCAGCAAAGCAAATACTCCTATGTACTCAATGGCCGTTTCAAAGGCGGATGGACCACGCGCCATTATGGCAAGCCGCAAGCGGGCTATCACGCTATACAGATGGAACTCGCACAATGCATCTATATGCAGGAAACGGCACCCTGGCGTTATGATGCCATCAAGGCGGAAAAGCCGAGAGCCACTTTGCGCGGTATATTGCAGGGTATCCTGGCATTAAAAGGCCCGGGAATCTCTGACCGAGAGGATAACCCGTAGGGTATTTACCATGAGCAGCGTATTGAGGTTTCAGGTAGAATCGCGTTCTGCCCAGAAACCGTTATGCAAATCACTTTAACTTCTCAGTCCAGACCCTTGAACCAGTACCCCCTGTACTGGGCCGAGTGCTTTGGTGTCGCCCCGTTTTTGCCGGTCTCGCGCGCGGAAATGGATCAGCTGGGATGGGATAGCTGCGACGTTATTATCGTTACCGGTGACGCCTACGTGGATCACCCCAGCTTCGGCATGGCGATTATTGGCCGCTTACTTGAGGCGCAGGGGTTCCGCGTCGGGATTATCGATCAACCCGACTGGCAATCGGCCGAACCATTCAGGGCGTTGGGTAAACCGAATCTGTTTTTCGGGGTGACAGCCGGCAATATGGACTCGATGATTAACCGCTATACCGCCGATCGTAAAATTCGTTCGGATGACGCCTACACGCCCGACGACATCGGCGGGCGCAGACCCGATCGAAGCTCGCTAGTGTATTCGCAGCGTTGTCGGGAAGCTTATAAGGATGTACCTATTTTGATTGGTGGCATCGAAGCCTCGTTACGTCGAATTGCGCATTA
The DNA here is from genome assembly GCA_965370015.1 of uncultured bacterium. GTDB lineage: Bacteria > Pseudomonadota > Gammaproteobacteria. The sequence goes on from CBDUSZ010000007.1 coordinate 17,314, forward strand.
TGATTACTGGCAGGACAAGGTGCGACGCTCGATTCTAGCCGATGCCAAAGCCGATATGCTGATTTATGGCAATGCTGAAAGGGCGATTGCTGAAATTGCCTATCGCCTGTCGCAAGGTGAAAATATTGAAACCATTAATAATGTGCGCGGTACCGCATTTTTTATAAAAGAGTTACCCGCCGACTGGCGCATTCTCGATTCCACTAATGTCGACAAACCAGGGCGACTGGAGCAACCGCTTAATCCTTACCAGATTATCGATCAGCCTGGTTGCGATAATATTTCTCCGCCCGGGACCGACAACCCAACCATCGGGGTCGAAGTAGAGCTGACCGGCAAGCTGCAAAAACTGCAGCAACGCCAGCAACAACGGCTGAAGACCGTTATCCGCTTACCCTCGTTCAATGATGTTAGTCGTGACCCTGTTTTGTACGCACACGCGAATCGCGTCATGCATCAGGAAACCAACCCCGGCAATGCGATGGCAATGGTGCAAAATCAGGGCGGTCAAAAAATCTGGTTTAACCCGCCGCCGATTCCGCTGACTACCGAAGAAATGGATTTTGTTTTTGGTTTTGAATACGCCCGTGTACCCCACCCGCTTTACCAGGGCAAAAAGATACCTGCTTACGAAATGATTAAATTTTCGATCAACATCATGCGCGGTTGTTTTGGCGGTTGTACATTTTGTTCGATAACCGAACACGAAGGCAGGGTTATTCAAAACCGTTCCGAAGCATCCATCATCCGCGAAATAGAGCTAATAAGGGACAGCGTCCCCGGGTTCACCGGTATAATATCTGACCTCGGCGGTCCGACCGCAAATATGTATCGCATCGCCTGTAAATCGAAGACCATCGAGTCCGCCTGTCGTCGACCTTCCTGCGTCTATCCGGGTATTTGTGAAAACCTGAATACCGATCATTCTGCATTAATTCAATTATATCGCCACGCCAGAAAACTCAAGGGGATTAAAAAGGTGCTCATCAGTTCGGGGCTTCGCTACGACCTTGCGGTTGAGTCGCCGGAATACGTTGAAGAACTGGTGACACATCATGTTGGCGGCTATTTGAAAATTGCACCGGAGCATACCGAGCACGGGCCGCTGTCTAAAATGATGAAGCCCGGTATGGCAAGTTATGATCGGTTTAAATCCCTGTTCGAGAAGTTCTCAAAAAAAGCCGGCAAAGAGCAGTATCTGATTCCTTATTTTATAGCCGCGCACCCCGGAACCAGCGATGAGGATATGATGAATTTGGCGATCTGGTTAAAACAAAATGGGTTCAAGGCAGACCAGGTGCAAAATTTCTATCCATCCCCGATGGCCACAGCTACGACGATGTACCATACTGCAAGAAACCCGTTAAAACGGGTGAAAAGGGATAGCGAAGAGGTGATTAGCCCGAAAGGCGACAAGCAGCGCAGATTGCACAAGGCCTTTCTGCGTTATCATGACCCGGAAAACTGGCCGATGCTCCGCGCAGCATTAAAACAAATGGGCAGGGAAGACTTGATCGGCAGTGGCAAGCAACAGCTAATCCCGAGTTATCAACCCGCGAATTCGGGCAACTACCATAGCCCGCGAAGGAAAAATAGTTCCGCTAAAAAACATGGCGCAAAACCGCAACCGGGGAAAAACAGCATACTTACCCAGCATACCGGTTTACCACCGAGGAAAGTAAATTAGGTCATTCTTCTCCCCGATAATTTTACCCAATTAGACATAGACAGGAATATCAGTAATGCTCGATTCGATTAGTCTATTAAAAAAACGCCGATTTCTGCCGTTTTTTCTAACCCAGTTTCTCGGCGCCTTCAACGATAATCTGTATAAAAACGGGCTGGTAATTTTTATCGCATTTCAAACTGTAAATATGACACAGGGGTCGAGCAATACGCTGATAAACATCGCCGCAGGACTGTTCATTCTACCGTTTTTTTTATTTTCACCGATTGCCGGACAGCTAGCCGACAAGTATGAAAAATCTCTCCTGATCCGACGCGTGAAACAGCTCGAAATTCTGATCATGCTTTTTGCTGCCATTGCATTTTATATCCAGAGCATCGAGTTACTGATTATTATTTTATTTTTAATGGGGACGCAGTCGTCATTATTCGGCCCCGTTAAATACAGCTTATTACCCCAGGCATTACATAGTGAAGAACTCGTTGGTGGTAACGCAATGGTGGAATTCGGCACTTTTTTAGCGATACTTTTCGGCTTGATATCGAGTGTTTTTATCGTCGGCCTTGGTACCCACATGCTTTCCTGGGCGGTAATATTTGTTGCCGTTATCGGATACCTGGTTAGCCGCTCGATTCCGACCTTGCCGCCTGCGGCGCCCGAATTAAAAATCAGTTTTAATTTACCCAGACAAACGCTAAATATTCTGCGTGACGCCCGCCAGAACAGGACCGTTTTTTATTCGATCATGGGCGTCTCATGGTTCTGGTTCATCGGTATGACCTATATCACCCAGCTGCCTAACTATGTGCGTTATGAGTTGGGTGGCGACGAACAGGTTTATATATTGCTGCTAGCAATGTTTTCTATCGGTATTGGTGTAGGGTCATTTCTGTGTGAGCGCCTGTCGGGGCGTATTGTCGAAATCGGTTTAGTGCCGATCGGGGCATTGGGTCTGACCCTGTTTGGTGTCGACATTTATTTTAATCAGTCGATTACCGTCGAGCAGTCCCTGATAGGACCGCTCATATTTATCAATGAGAGCAATAATCTGCGCGTTATGATCGATATGGTAATGCTCGGCGTTTCCGGTGGTATTTATATCGTCCCGCTTTATGCCCTGATACAACAACGCAGTGAATTGAAAAAACGTTCGCGCATTATTGCTGCCAACAATGTACTGAATGCGTTGTTCATGGTGGTTGCCGCGCTATACGGTTTGTTTGCCTTATCCGCGGGCATTTCGGTACCGACATTATTTTTAATTATGGCCATCATGAACGCGGCGGTCACCTTATTCATCTTCAAACTCGTGCCCGAGTTCATCATGCGGCTGTTAATCTGGCTATTAATCCACACGGTATACCGCGTGAATAAAATTGGCCTGGACAAAATTCCTTCCAGTGGGCCTGCCGTTTTGATCTGCAATCACGTCAGTTATGTCGACGCGCTGATCCTCGCGGGCTGCATCAAACGCCCCATTCGTTTCGTCATGTATTACCGCATCTATCAATTACCGGTATTGTCATTTGTTTTTAAAACTGCGAACGCAATTCCGATTGCTAGTGGGCGTGAACATAGTGGATTGACAAAACTGGCATTCAACCGCGTGAGTGAGGCGTTGAATGATGATGAACTGGTGTGCATTTTCCCCGAGGGCAAAATTACTCAAACGGGCGAAATAGAGGCTTTTAAACCCGGGGTCATCAAAATTCTGCAGCGCGATCCAGTACCCATCGTGCCACTGGCCTTGCGCGGGTTGTGGGGCAGCTTCTTTAGCCGCAAATACGGCAATGCAATGGCGCGCTGGTTTCCTCGGGGCTGGTTTAGTCGTATCGAGTTAATAGCCGGGGACCCACTCGATGCAGCCAATGCCTCGGCCGAGAGCCTGTATAGAAGGGTATCAGTACTCCGTGGCAAAAATCTTTAAGCCGCCTTTTAGGATGCTATCCCATCATCAGAGCCTTGTTATCACGCAACACCCGGGTTAGGAACTTGCACACGGCATCGACTCGCGCGACATGGCGTAAATCTTCGTGAACCAACAACCAGTAGGTGCGGTCGACCCAGATCTGATCGGCTAGCACTGGTATCAACCACTCCTCGTTTTGTGCCATAAAACAATGCACCATACCAAGTCCAATGCCATCAAGAATAGCATTGAACTGCGCACTGACATTGCTGCTGCGAAATACCACATGGGCATTCTTAATCGTGTTTTCGAAGAAACGCAGCTCGGGCATTTCGATTAGATCATCTATGTAACTAACAAAGTGCTGCTGCGCGAGATCATCCTGGGTATTTATCGCTGGATGCGAATCCAGGTAGTGACGAGCCGCGTATAGTTGTAGCCGATAGTCACATAATTTCCAGCTAATCAGGCGGCCACTATCAGGGCGCGCAAAGTTGATAGCAATATCAGCCTCTCGTTTCGACAGGCTCATACGCCGTGTTTCGGCGATCAGCTCGATTTCGATATCAGGGTGTTCGATGCGAAACTCGGTCACATGGCGCGCGATAACCTGGGAACCCAGGGCTTCAGGGGTGGCAACTCGTACTGTACCGCTCAGGCGCGCATCCTTTCCAGAGATATCCTGGTACAGTCGATTGGACTGGGCCTCGATCTTTTCTGCCATCGGCAACAGGCGTAAACCGGCATCGGTGAGCTGGTGACCACGTGGTGACTTGTCGAACAGGCGCACATCGAGCTGTTTTTCCAGCAGCGCAATCCGCCGGCTTACGGTGGTGTGGTCGACATGCAGACGCGCGGCCGCTTTTACCAGCTTGCCCTGGCGCGAGAGCTCAAGGAAGTAACGTAAATCATTCCAGTCATACATGTGATAGCCAGCAGTGTGTATTTTTGCAGAATAGCTGTGGATTATACCTTATAGAAATGCATAAATATCTTAACTATAATGTTAGCCCTTTTCCTAGCGCAGACACCAACGGAGCCGTCATGAGCCAACCAGCAGAAATCGTCAGTTCGGAATTTCCCCAGTTATACCATTATGTGAACGGCAAAAAAGTCGCCGGTAACAGCGGCCGCCGCGGCGACATTTTCAATCCTAGCCAGGGTGTTAAGTCGGCCGAAGTGCCCCTCGCTTCAAAATCAGAAGTCGAGGCCGCGATTGCGGTCGCCCAGGAAGCATTTCCAGCCTGGGCAGCGACGTCGGTATTGCAACGCTCACGCGTGATGACCAAATTTGTGCATTTGCTATACGAACACCAGCACGAGCTAGCCGAACTGGTTTCCAGCGAACACGGCAAGGTAATCGAAGATGCGATGGGGTCGGTACTGCGCGGTATCGAAGTGGCAGAATTTGCCTGCGGCGCGCCGCACCAGCAAAAGGGCGAATTTTCCGACAATGTCGCGAATGGCATGGATATCTACTCTATGCGCAAACCGCTTGGCGTCGTAGCCGGCATCACGCCGTTTAACTTCCCGGCGATGATTCCGCTGTGGATGGCCAACATGGCGCTGGTGACGGGCAACACGGTGGTATTGAAACCGTCTGAGAAAGATCCGTCCTGTCCCTTACGTATGGCAGAACTGTTCCACGAAGCAGGTGGCCCTCCCGGGGTATTCAATGTGATCAATGGTGACAAGGAAGCGGTAGATACCCTGCTTAACGATGAACGAATCAAGGCGATTAGTTTTGTCGGTTCAACCCCGATAGCAAAATATGTCTACGCCACGGCATCGGCGAATGGTAAACGGTGCCAGGCCATGGGTGGTGCGAAAAATCATATGCTGATCTTGCCTGATGCCGACCTCGAAGATGTCGCTAACGCATTGATGGGAGCGGCCTATGGCTCAGCTGGCGAACGCTGCATGGCAATAGCGGTCGGCGTTTGCATCGGCGACGAAGTAGCCGATAAATTAGTCGACATTCTCAAGCCGCGCGTTGAAGCCCTGCGTATCGGTCCCAGCCTCGACACCGGCCTGGAAATGGGCCCATTGGTAACCAAAGAACATCGTGAAAAGGTAGTGGGTTATATTCAAATGGCGCAGGACGAGGGTTCCAGCCTGGTTGTCGATGGTCGCGATTTCGTCTGTGAGGGGTATGAAGATGGCTATTTTCTCGGCGGATCATTAATCGACCACGTAAAACCCGAGATGCAATCCTATCAGGAGGAAATATTCGGCCCGGTATTACAAATCATGCGCTCCAGCTCATTTGATGAGGGCATGGCTCTCGCCACCGATCACCCTTATGGCAACGGTGCCTCTATCTTTACCAAAAATGGTGCCGCCGCGCGCACCTTTGCGGACAAGGTCGAAGTTGGCATGGTTGGCATCAATGTGCCGATTCCAGTACCGCTGGCATTTCACAGTTTTGGTGGTTGGAAGTCATCCTCTTTTGGTGATCATAATCAGTATGGTATGGAGGCGATGCGTTTTTACACTAAAGTGAAAACCGTCACTTCACGCTGGCAGGAAAAAGGTCTCGAAACCGAATTTTCGATGCCGGTATTAAAGTAAAGCTGACGCCTGGACGAAACCGGTGCTAGCCGGTTTCGTCGCCTATACCCCTCCCTCCCGGGGCTGTTGGCCGACTAATATGAAACTAATATACTCGTTTCTGATCACCCTGGGGCTGATGGTGGCGGCCTTTGTCGGACTGCACTATCTGATTCTTTTTTTAAAATTGAACGATGTGACTGCGCTCATTTTACTGGCCCTGCCAATGGTCGTGATGATTGCCTGGTCGACACACGAGACAGCGCGCAAAATGCTGCACAGTGCGATAGTGATTTATGCCTGCTTCGTGTCGGTAATTCTCGCCGCTGCGGGCCTGGTCTGGTTTATCGGCTAAGGGGCCTGGTATTGCAGGCATTTTGCGATATATAGTTCGATACTTAGTGGCATCGGAACACGCGCGCCAGCAATATATGAGATCAACCGCTTGCCTTCTCGCAACAGGGCCATACCCTGGCCGCTCTTCATTTGGGTTAATTGTTCCGCATCATCTGGCAACTGTGGCTCGAAGGTATCGAGCGCTTCCGCCAGGGCCACAAATTCGGGCCAGATGTGAAAAATAATCGGGTCTTTTTTCATCGTTTCCGAGACCCGTTTTGCCACAGCGACATAAGCCGTAATGGTATCGCTGATATTGGCAAAAAAGCTGTTCGAGCAAAATGTCTCGATCATACAATCGCCGACCCGGTCAATATCACGCATGCTTTGGGCAATTTTGACAAATCGAGATTCATAAAATTCAGCCGGCGACAGCGTGAACGCCTTAAATGGCTCGCCCCAGATTTCATCGATTCCTTCACAACCGCTGTGATGTTTGACCTGCTTGCCCAAAGCCAGCGCTTCCTCAAAACATTCGCTACATTCACGCATTAATTCGTTGTTGTCGCTTACTTTTACGCCCAATTCGGCGAGATCAACTATCGAAGTAAACAAATCGGTTGCGCGGTTAAACAAAGACCCGGCCAACATAGCCGCATTGACTCGTCGGCGATCTGGATCAGTTTGACTCTGGTAGGCTGCACGTGCCTGCTCGAGGCTCCGCCCTGGCGTATTAATACCCGCTTCGGTATGGTGAAAAGCTCTTCGTGTAAGGCTGTCGATCAATCGCTTTCTATTCGCCATGGTATCCTCCAGTGGCGCGTAATAGCGAATCCAGTAGCCATAATAGAAAATATACTCGGCATTATCGAAAAATCGGCGATCACCATTCTCGGGAGATTTATTCATGGACAGGGTAATATAAGGCGGTTGTGAATATAGTACTGCGCTCAGGCCAGGTTGGCGAATTATATTCAATAGCGCGGATATTTCACCCCTGAAACAGGCATTAGGATAGACAAATATCCCGGTTCATCAGGGATAGCTCATCTACTGAGCTTTTAATCCCTTATAATAGCTTCTGGCCGTATTAACTGATCGCCCTGATAATAAAGTTCACCGATAATGACCTTATCCATTTTCAGCTCTAATCGCGTAGAATCGCTACAGCAACAACTGTGCTTTCAGCTGGGTGAAACGAAACTAACCGACCCGCTCAAGAGTGAAACCATCGTCGTTCCAACTTATGCGATGGCGCGTTGGCTTAACCTGAAAATAGCACAGCAACAGGGTATCGCGGCGAATTTTGACTACCCTTTGCCGGCTAACTGGATTTGGCAACTGGCAACATCGGTTCTAGATCGTATACCAGAGCATGACCCCTTACAACGCGATCATTCGAGCTGGAAAATATTTGCCCTGCTGCCCGAAATGCTGCAGCGCCCTGCCTTTGCATCGCTACAACACTACCTGACGGGAGATCATGCGGGCATCAAACGCTGGCAACTGGCAATCCGTATCGCCGAGGTATTCGAGCGCTATCAGCAGTATCGCCCCGAATTGATCCTCGACTGGTCAGGCGCAACAGGTGATGGCTGGCAAGCGCAACTATGGCGTGCGCTGACTGTCGACCACGCACAAACTCACCGCGTGGTCGTGATCAAACAATTGATCGATCGCTTAAATTCGGGTGTCGAAACCAGCCTGCTGCCTGAGCGCATAACCCTGTTCGCACATTCGAGCCTGTCTCCATTATTTATCCAGGTGCTTCATACGCTAGCGCAACGCATCGATGTCACACTTTACCAGCACAGCCCGACTGACCAGTACTGGGCTGACCTGAAAAACAAAAAATCATTGTCAAAACTACGCCTGGAAAACCCGTCAAAAGCGGAATACTTCGAAGTCGGCAACGACTTACTCGCTTCCTGGGGCCGCCAGGGTCAGGCCTTGCAGGACTTGTTGCTCGATCACAATGGCCTGCCATTATGCGAATCGGAGTATTATCAGGCACCCGCAGGCTCAACCCTGCTAGAAAACATTCAACGACTTATTTTCACCCTGGATGACACTACTGCAACCTGCGAGGTCGATTCTTCACTATCGATTCACGTTTGCCACAGCGCCTTGCGTGAGTGCCAGGTTCTGAAGGACTCGCTGCTGCGCATGCTCGATCGAGACCCCAGCCTTAATAGTGAAGATATCCTCGTAATGATTCCCGAAATCAGCCGTTACGCGCCATATATCGAGGCCATATTCGGAGCAAGCGACAATGCGGACCACCCCGATCTGCGCTGGAATTTATCCGACATTACGCTCGCGGATGAACATCCGTTAGTACTGACATTTCTGCAATTACTCAGGTTGCCGGGTAGCCGCTTTAACTTTTCTGAAGTGCTGTCATACCTGCAGGTTGACGAAATTTGCCAACGCTTTGATATCGACGCTGCGGCACTCGCTGATATTCTTTCTATCCTCCAGGAGTCGCGTGTACGCTGGGGTATTGACGAATCACACAAGGCTTCGCTGGGGTTGCCGGCCACACCGCAAAACACCTGGCAACAGGCAAAACAACGAATTTTCGCCGGCTACGCACTCGGCGAAATCGAATACTGGGATGGCATCGCGCCAATAGCGGAAGTCGATGCCGGTCGTGCGCAAAATCTGGCTAAATTCTGGCTCCTTTTTGAACGCCTGGAATACTGGCGGGATCTACTCAATTCACCCTGTAACACCGGGGAGTGGCAAAACCGTCTGAACCGAATGCTCGACGAATGCTTTGTCGAAACAAATAAACAGGAGAGTCGGCTACAGGCGATTCGTGACGTGATCGACGATTTAAGCCTGGCAGAAAACGTGCTCATGTCTCCCGCTTTGCTGCTCCACTGGATGGAACAGCAGCTCGCCAACCGGGAAATACAGGGACGATTATTTTCAGGCGGTATCACCTTTTGTGGCATGCGCCCGATGCGCAGCTTGCCATTCCGCGTAATTTGCCTGTTGGGAATGAACGATGGTGTTTTTCCACGCCGCGCTAATCGAATCGAGTTCGACATTATGGCCCGGTCGTGGCGACCCGGAGACCCGTCGAAGGGTGACGAGGACCGTTACCTGATGCTCGAAACTTTACTCTGCGCACGCGAGGTTTTATACCTCAGTTACTGTGGGCGGAGTCTGAAAGATAACAGCGAATGTCAACCGTCGGTGCTGGTACGGGAACTGCTCGATTTCGTTGACAGTCACCACGGGCAACATGCCGCTACGCGGGAGCGCTTCTCCGATAAACTGACAACATCTCATTCGATGCAGGCCTTTGCGGCCAATAATTACTCCCCCGGTACCGCCAGCTATGACGCTTATTGGTGTCGAATTGGCAATCGCATCCGCCAGGCCGGTACAACCGCTGCGGTACAAATATGGGCAACCAGTACTATTGCAGACAGCGCGGAGGAAGACCGCACTATCAATCTCAACGAGTTGCGCCGCTTTCTCCAGGAGCCAATAAAATTCTTTTTTAACCGCCGCTTAAAACTCTGGCTTACACCGTATCAAGAGGAAGAAGACGAAGAGACTTTTGTAATCGATCCACTCGAAAAGTGGGGCATAAAGCAACGCATTGCAGACGATTTCATGCGTGATCGAGAAACCAGTGCGCAGGAATTACTGGCCCAGGGGCGATTGCCCCATGGCTACGCCGCTTACGCCGGCCTGGAATCGATAAAAACCGAACTCGAGCCCTTGCTAATCCCACTGCAGGATTATCGTGGCATCTCAGGCGTGACTCGCGCATTCGACTACCAACTGGATGATAATGTACGCTTAAGCGGGCAGATTGGTAATTACTACCCTGGCAAGGGTCTCATGCATTTCAGCAGCAGCACGCTGAAAGGAAAGCATTTGCTCTCTCTCTGGCTCGATCACCTGGCGCTTTGCGCCAGCCAACAATTTAAAATTGACGATTCTAGCTTGCTGATTACACGCGATTCTATTCTGCACTTTGACTTCCTCGATGCGCAAGACGCAGCCGATCAGTTGCGAGACTACGGCAAGTTATACTATCAAGGCATGGCTTACCCGCTGCCGATATTTCCGCTAGCAAGCTACGCCTGGTGTGATGCGGACAACCCGGAAAAATCCCTGAAGGAAGCGCGTAAAGCCTGGAACGGCAACGATTATCGTAATATCCCGGGCGACAAGGATAACGCCTACGTCAAACTGGCGCTACGCGGCAACATGCAGGAGCCACTTACCGGTGCCGATTTTTGCGCCCTGGCAGAACGGCTATATGCGAATGCACTGCATCACCAGATCAAATCATGAATAGTCCCCAAACCCCAACAATACTCGATGCAAAGGTGACTCTTGGGGTTGAGTTAAATGGGATCAAACTGATCGAGGCCAGTGCCGGTACTGGTAAAACTTATACCATTGCCAACCTCTACCTGAGGCATATTTTCGAGGGCCGAAGCCCGGCAGAAATTTTGTTGGTAACCTTTACCAATGCAGCGACCGAGGAGTTACGCGGCCGCATTCGCGCACGTATTTACGATGCTCTGCAATTGCTAAGTAAGCCAGCAGCCATAGATGACGAGTTTCTGTCATTAATGCTTGCGCAGTGGCAAGACTTCGATAGCGAGGTGCAACAAAAACAATGCAAGCGGCTACAGCTCGCCTTGCGCTGCATGGATGAGGCTGCAATTTTCACCATCCACGGATTTTGCCAACGCGCGTTAACCGAGCATGCGTTATCCAGCGGACAGCCTTTCGATGCTACATTACTGGAGGACGATATGGCACTCTGGGATGAGGCATTAAAAGACTGGTGGCGCAAACAAAGTTATACCCTTGGACGCGAAGACTGGTACCTGTTTCAGTCTTGCCTCGTCGACTTGCCGACATTACTGGCATCGCAGCGGGATCTGCAAACAGGCCACCGGCCGACCATATTACCTGTGATCGAGGAGGATCTTGCTGCTTTGTATCAAACCTGGCGGCAGCTCGATGACGCGTTGCAGGAACTTTCCACCACCTGGCAAAGCCAGAAACATGAAGTTTTCGAGATACTAGAAACTTCACCGGCACTGAGCCGCTCTAATAAACTGCCTTATCACAAGGACAATTTAACCGCGTATTTTAACCAGTGGGATGCCTACTTCACCTCGGACCACCGACTGGTAATACCTGCTTCGCTGAAATATCTGTGCAGCGATACGTTGCTAGCAGAATCGACTGCTAAAAAGCGCGGCAGCGACCCGAAACTTGAGACTGGTTTCTTTTTGCACGCACAGCAAGTATTCGACCGCATCGATCAAATAAAAGCCCGCTTTAAGGTGCGGGCACTGGTCGAAGCTAATGGTTTTGCGCAACAGCGGGTTCGCACAATAAAGCAGGAAACCCGCAGCATTGCCTACCAGGATCAGCTCGACTTACTGCTCGAAGCCTTGCTTGGGAAGGATGGGTCGGCATTGGGTCAGCAGTTACGCGAACGCTTCCCGGTAGCAATGATCGATGAGTTTCAGGACACAGATGCGATCCAATATGGCATTTTCAAACAGTTATATTTTACCGACGAAGGTATCAGTCTGACCATGATTGGAGACCCCAAGCAGGCGATTTACAGCTTTCGCGGGGGTGATATTTTTACCTATATTAAAGCCAAGCAGGATCCCCGGGTAAAACATTTTTCGCTACTCACTAACTGGCGCTCCGAACCCGCACTGCTACAGGCAGTTAATAGTCTGTTCACCCATAGAACAGCAGCATTCGTCTACGCTCAGGCAATCGAATATAAAGAAGTGCAGGGCGCGCCAAAAAAGCAGCTAACCCCCTTGCTGGTCGACAATTCTGCGCTAACACCTTTAACCATCTGGCAAATTCCGCAAAATCACGAAGAAAAGAATCTTAACAGTCAGCAGGTCTATGATCTGCTAAATCGGGCAATCACCGACGAACGTGCACGCCTGATCAAGGGCGGCGTAGAAGGCAGCATCAAGTTCGGCACGAAGCCATTACGCAGTGGCGATATCGCAATTCTGGTGCGCACCGCCAGGGAGGGCAATAGTCTGCGCAGGGTATTAGCGCAAACAGGTATAAGAGCAGTCACCATCGGCAGAGACAAGGTGTTTGATAGCGAAGAAGCCAGTGGCCTGTACGGCTTATTATTGGCCACCAGTCACTATAACGACCGCGGAATTTTGCGCGCTGCACTCGCCAGCCAGCTATTGAATCTGGATTATCAGCAAATTGCCAGGATCAGCGACGAGGAGGCCTGCTGGCAGGACTGGAGCGAGAAATTTCGCAAACTGCACTTGCTCTGGCTGCACAAGGGTTTTATCGCCATGTTTCAACAGTTGCTACAGCTACTCGAGATCGGTGAGCGCATCACCGAATCAGACCTTGCTGAACGGCGGTTAACGAATTTACTCCATCTGGCAGAGCTGGCGCAACAACGGTCACGCGTCAGCCCTGGATTCGACACTTTGCTGGCCTGGTACCGTGCTCAAATGTCCGGGCAGGCAATGGATGAATCCGAGTTGCGCCTTGAGAATGACGAAGACCTGGTAAAAATAGTCACCATTCATAAGAGCAAGGGCCTCGAATATCCCGTCGTATTCGCGCCCTTCCTCTGGACCTGCAGACCACGGGCGGTGAAAAACGATTCGATCCTGTTATTTCATGATCAAAATCATGACCCGGTAATCGACCTCGGATCGAATGAACATGAACAACATGCTTTCATCGCCGAAAAAGAACGCCTGGCCGAAGATATCCGGGTGGCCTATGTCGCCATTACGCGTGCTCGCGCGAAAGTTTATCTGGCCTGGGGAGATGTCGGCGATGGTAAAATGGCGGGGCGCCCGGCAAAGACCGGTTTGGGCTATTTGCTGCATGCCGGTCAATTACCGGACGAATTAGACAGTAATCTTCCCTGTGCCTTTAATACTGCAAATGACATCGCCGCAGATCTCGAAACCCTGCACAGGGCGAGTGCGGGTTCGATCGAAATTGTTCCATTACCACAACCGACCAGTAGCTCGAAACCAGATCTGTCGCCAGATTACGAAACGCTTGAGGCCGCTATATTTAAACGTAAACTGGCAGCCGATTGGCAGATCACCAGCTTCACCGGGTTGACTCGCGATATCCATCAGGTCGCGCACGGCGGCAGTACCGGTATCAGCGGTGACGCCATACTGGATTTTCCTGCAGGCAGTCATGTCGGTCTGTTATTGCACCTGGTACTGGAAAATCTGGATTTTAGCGGCGATATTCAGGCTCAATGCGATGAACTGTTACCGCGTTACACGCCTCGATATGGCCTCGATTCCTACGACTACCATAAATCCCTGTGTAAATGGCTGAAAACACTGGTAGCTTGTCCACTAAACGATAGCGGCCTGACATTATCAGCAATTTCAACCCGCCAAAGATTGAATGAATTATCGTTTGATTTTGCACTCGACAGACTGTCTATCGACGAGCTCAATGATTTGTTAGCGCATATTTCCGCGCCAGGGTTGACTCCGCTCAATGTGCAAAATTTTCGTGGCATGATTACCGGTGTGATAGATCTTATCTTCGAGCATCAGGGCAAATACTACCTGGCGGATTATAAAAGTAATTATCTGGGTGCCAGTCTTGAAGACTATTCCCACGATAAACTCGAACGCGCGATACTTGATCGGCGCTACGATTTGCAATACTTGCTGTACTCCATAGCCCTGCATCGATATTTGTCGCAACGCATTCCCGATTATTCTTACGCGCGCCATTTTGGCGGGGTTTACTATTTGTTTATACGCGCTATGCGACCCCGACAGGGCCTGGACTATGGCGTTTATTTCAATTTACCCGCCTATGCCGACCTTAGCGCACTCGACGCATTGTTGTCGGCAACTGGCAGCGGTAACTGACGACGATGAAATCTGTGCTTAAAATGCTCCTGGATAACAAGGATATCTCGCCGTTAAGTTATTTCTTCGCCTGCTTCATTGCCGAACATTCGGCAACCGAAGTCGATAGCCTGCTGGCCTATAGTGCCGCCCTGGTGAGTCAAAATAATGCGCAAGGGGATGTTTGCGTCGAGCTTGATCAATACTCGGGGCAGCCATTATTTAGCTCGGATCAAATCGCAGTGGAAGACATGCCCCGTGGCATTGAACTGGATCAATGGCAACAGTCACTACTAGAAAGTGCCTGTGTCGGTAGCGCCGGTGATGAAACGCCATTGATACTAGAGGACAGGCACCTGTACCTGAACCGGTATTGGCGTTACGAATCGAGCGTCGCCGAATTAATCACCGCGCGCCTGCAACCATTGCCGGGCATCGAGCCAGATAAACTATCCCGGCAGTTGTCCCGGTTATTTCCGCACCGGGACCAGCAACAACCCATAAATGCGCAGGCACTCGCCGTTGCACTCGCCGCAAGCCGTCGTTTCGTGGTGATTTCCGGCGGGCCGGGAACCGGAAAAACCACCACTGTGATAAAAATTCTGGCATTACTTCTGTCACAACAGCCCGACCTGCGAGTCAAACTCGCGGCGCCTACCGGCAAAGCCGCGGCCAGAATGATGGAATCGATTCAGACCCTCAAAAATGACTCGCTTATCGACCCGGCGATCGTCGATTTAATACCACAACAGGCCAGTACCATCCATCGGCTACTGGGCTACAGCAATTACAAGTTTATTCACTGCGCTGATAATCCGCTTGCTGTCGATTGCCTGGTGATCGATGAAGCATCGATGCTTGATCTGACCCTGATTTATCGGTTACTGGATGCCTTGCCTGCACAGGCGCGAATTATTTTGCTCGGCGACCGCGACCAGCTTGCCTCGGTGGCCGCCGGCAATGTGCTCGGCGATATTACCGGGCATGGTCGGGCTATTGGTTACTCTCAATCACTGCAGCATGCGCTCGGGTTAATTCTCGATTGCCCTGTAGAGCATATACCGCTTGCAGAAACGTCGCGGCCAATTTCCGATTCGGTTGCTTTGCTAACGCAAAGTTATCGATTTAGTCGTGACAGCGATATTGGCCAACTCGCAAATATGATTAATGCGGGCAACGCCGCCGGCGCTATCGAATTACTCAAACAATCAGACTCTGGCTTGAGTTTGCAAACGCCGGACTCTAACTCGATGCAACAATCGACACTCGACTGGATACTGGAATCCTATCATGGCGTTATAAATAGCCAGACCGTTTCGCAGGCTTTGGATGAATTTGACCGCGCACGGGTGCTGTGTGCGATTCACTCGGGACCATTCGGTGTCGACGAAATTAATCGACAGATCACTGATCGAGTTGGCCCTGTTCGAGCTGCTACAGATCGCTTTCAAGCAGGTCGACAATTCGGCCCAACCGACGACTATCATGGCAAGCCGATATTGATTACAGCCAATGACTATGAACTCAATTTGTTTAATGGTGACACCGGGCTGTTATGGCACGACGAGGATGGAGTATTACGCGCCTGCTTCAGGGGTGAAGACCGTGGCGTGCGCCAGCTACCGATTTACAGCCTGCCCGAACATGTTACGGCCTGGGCTATGACGGTACACAAATCGCAGGGCTCAGAATTTGAATCGGTGTTGCTGATTTTACCGGATGACGCGGAAAGTAACGCGGTTTCGCGCGAGTTGCTATATACCGGTGTTACCCGGGCACGCCAGAATTTGCTTATTCACAGTACTGCGAAAGTACTCATAGCGGCTTGTGAGAGGCTTACCCGGAGAAGTTCCGGACTGGCAAAAAAACTCGGTTGGGATCAACTCTCTGGTTGATATGGCACAAGCTATCGATGCGCTTAATAACCGCAGCAACTGGATATTTCGTCCCGTTCACGTGGTAAATTAATAATGCGCATCGCCTGCAAAGAACCTTTTCCAGACAGCCCGGTTATTTCTTGCTAACCCTTTAATTCACCAGCAATCAAAAAGTTGATTATTTCTATCATGCGGCTGTAATTGCCCGCCATTGAGCCGTTGGTGAGGTATTTACCGTTTATTATCACCGCAGGAACCCCCCGGAGACCATAGCGTTGTTCGATTTTTTTATTTTTGCGCACCAGCGAGTCTACTGGAAAAGAAGCATAGTGTTTACGAAATTCCTTTTCATCGACACCCTGGTCAGCTACAAATCTGGCAATGGCGTCTAGGCCTGCGAGTCGTTGGCGTTTGACGTGTATGGTTTCAAATACCTTTGCATGCAATTGTTCCTGCACGCCCATCATTTTCAATGCATAAAATGTGCGCGCATGCTCAGTCCAGCTCGGGTTGAGTGATGAGGGTACCTGTTCAAAAACGACAGTATCGGGCAATGATGCGGCCCACCTATGAACGATCGGTTCGAAGCGGAAGCAATGCGGGCAGCCATACCAGAATACTTCGGTCACCACCACTTTGGCGGGATTGGAAGTTTTAACTATCGGGTCTATACGCCGATAATCGACGCCTTCGCTAAAAGCCTGTTGAGCGACCACGGGCGTGGTAAGTAAAAGACCGGAAATCAGTAAGAATATCCATTTTTTTAACATTTATATTACCTCTTGAAACCTGAATTGGATCGAAACCTGGTTAAGTCATTTATTAATGACGG